>DATBSP010000154.1:0-9076 GCA_036559705.1 Hyphomicrobium sp. | reverse complement strand
CTCGCCAGCCCCGACATTCACGCCATTACAATCCTGTTCGCTCGCGACGCTGCCGAGCGTGGCCGCTGCCTAATAGAGCACGACAAACTCGTTAAGCAGTGCAAAGGCGTGGAGGTGCGCTCCGTGCTAGACCTCGAGGCGACGCCGCCGTTCGACTATGCACACGACCACTTCGGCTATCGCGACCGGCTCTCGCAGCCGGTCATCGAAGGCACCGGCGAAATACCGACGCCGGGCACTGGCGCACCACTTAAAGCGGGCGAGTTCATTCTCGGGTATGCGGACGAAGACGGCCCGCCCGCCAACCTGCCGCAACCAGAAATTCTTTCCCGCAACGGCAGCTATATGGCCTATCGCCGCCTTGAGGAGCACGTGGGCAGGTTCCGCGACTTCCTGCGCGAGCACGGAAAGTCGCAAGAAGAACAGGAGTTGATCGCGGCGAAGCTTATGGGGCGTTGGCGCAGCGGTGCGCCCCTCACACTGGCGCCCGACAGAGACGATCCAGCCTTGGGCGCCGACCTCCAGCGAAACAACGATTTCAATTATAAGGAGATGGATCCGCACGGTTATGCGGTGCCGCTCGGTTCGCACATGCGGCGCATGAATCCGCGCGACACGGCAGCGAACATGAACCGCCGCCGCATGATCCGCCGTGGTGCCACTTATGGCCCGCATTTGCCCGAGGGAACGCCAGAGGATGGCGTGGAACGCGGCATTGCCGCCTTCGTAATCTGCGCAAGCCTCATACGCCAATTCGAGTTCGCGCAAAACGTCTGGGCAAACGACCGGAATTTTCACGAGCTCGGCAACGAACGCGACCCGATCATCGGTACTCAGGACGGCACGCTCGAATACAAAATCCCTAAGCGTCCGATCCGCAAAACAATAACCGGGCTACCTGCCTTCACGACTGTGAAAGGTGGCGCCTACTTCTTCCTTCCCGGCATCAAGGCGCTTCGGCATCTCGCGACGTTGGATGCACCTAATTCTTAGACAAGGGGACGGCCATGAGCACGTTGACACCGGCCCGTACGTACAATCAAAACCACGTCGCGCGCAAATACGCTGCGGGCAAGCGCCGGCTGAGTATCTACTGGACCTGGAGCTACCCGTGGGAATCTCAACGCGACCCCGCGGCAATGGAGAACCGGTTCTCCACGATGACCGAAGTGCGTAACGTGCTCTGGCCGGACTACGAGACGCCGGAGTGGAGCGCCGCGCAATTCCTTCAAGGGATCGCCGGTACGTTGGAGCTTTTTCACCGCTCCACCATCAGCTTCCAGGAAATTGCCGGCGAGGTGACGGGACAACCCGTCGCAGTGTTTCAGCGCATCGACCAAGCGGGCTACAAGCTGCCGATAGACGAACGGATTCTGGCTGATACCGATACACTCTTAGTGTTTGGCCTGGACCACCTACTATCCGAACAAGAAGCCACACCCGAGGAAATTGCCGCCATTCGGGAGTGGCTCAAGCGTCAAGGCACCTGCCTGCTGCTCGCACCGCATCACGATGTCGGCTTCACTGCCGATAAGAACCAACAGCAGATGGAATATCTGCATCATGGTGACAGGCTCGTCCCGCGCCAGCAGCGCTTCGGTCAGTACACTCGCTCGCTGATGACGGCGCTGGAAGTGCCGGTGCACAATACTTATGGACTTCGCCCAGCGCTGGCCAAGGGCACGAAGGAGATTGCCCCCCTCACGGCTTTTCGGGACATCGACAAGCTAGGACTTCTCAACAACGTTCCCACTCTGAATTTCCACCCGCACCTGCCGCACTATGAGGTCACCTCCAAGGATACCAAGTCGGTGCACTTGCTGGCGCGTCAGCCCATTGATCTCGACCGTCCCCACCCTTTCACCGAAGCCGGCAATACGGAGTTCAACTGTCTGCTCTGGATGGCCCCGAACCAACAGCGTGCTGGTGACATCGTGCTATTGGATTCAACCAATTTCACCACGCTCTTTGGCGGCACGGAAAGTCTGCAAAACCTCTGGCGGAATTTCGCCATGATGAAATGAACCCGGCAACTCTGGACGCTTGAAGCGCTTAGGGAAGAGCAGGGATACGGCATCGGCGCCGTCACGAAATCGCGGCCCAGTGCATGAGGTTCTTAGGAGAAAGCAATGCTGATGGAACTGTTGAGCAAGGCCTCTACGGTTGCCATGCTGAGCTTCGTCGTCTCCAGCATGCTCGCGATGGGTGCTGGTCTCACGGTCTCGCAGATTTCAGAGCCGCTACGCAACGCCCGGCTGGTGACGCTCGCTCTGCTGGCCAACTTCGTCGTGATGCCACTTGGCGCGCTCGTTCTCGCGAAAGTGCTGTGGCTCGACGAACCATTTGGGGTCGGACTCTTGCTGCTCGGTTGTGCGGCCGGCGCGCCGTTCTTGCCGAAGCTCGCCGAGCTTGCGAAAGGCAACCTCGGATTTGCCGTCGGCGCCATGGTGCTGCTGATGGTTGTCACGGTGGTTTATCTACCTATCGTCTTGCCCCTTTTGCTCCCAGAGGTTTCAGTTGACTCGTGGGGAATTGCTCGCTCCCTCATCCTTCTGATGCTGCTCCCGCTCGCCACAGGCCTTGCCTTGAAGGCGCGTTATGGAGACTTAGCCGCACGCTTGAAGCCTATCCTCGACTGGGTTTCCAACCTCAGCCTCATCTTTCTCGTCGTCTTGATCACAGCGGCGAACATCGACAAGGTGTTACAAGTGTTCGGTACCAGGGGAATTCTTGCCGGGCTTTTGTTTATCGCATTGGGCTTTGGGGTTGGTTGGTTGCTCGGTGGACCTGACGCGGACACGAAACGGGTCATGGCGCTCGGTACGGCCCAACGCAACATCGCGGCCGCGCTCGTGGTCGCGAGCCAAAGCTTCAGCGACCCAAAGGTGGTCGTGATGGTCATCGTAGTTGCCATCGTCGGATTGATCATCCTCATGCCAATTTCTCGAGCGCTGGCCGGTCCGATTAGGCCGATGCGGCATGGTGGTTAGGTTAGCAGCACTCTTGTGGAGGAAGACGGTCTTCCCGAGTTCGATGGCGCTCAAGTCTTCCCATCGCAGGGGCAGGAGCAATGCTCCCAGGACTGCCATTTTGCAGGTCGGCATCGTGACATAATGGAGCGCGTTGAGCACCGCTTCCGGTGAATCGATAGATTCGACGGCAGTAGTGAAATGCAGCAGCTCAGACGCAAGCGCGGCGTGGGCTTGGGAGGCGGCCATGGGTCGGCTTCTCGCGAGAGAAAAGGACGCTGATCCGGGGGGAGGATCAGCGTCCCCAACAGGCGCCACGTGGCCCGGAGGGAGAGGGGGGCCATTCCACGGGCACGAGGAATGGTGGCGCAGGGCAAAGACATTCATTCGGACAAAAAAGCAATAGCAGGAATACGGGGTAACCCGCAGAAGCGGGAGCCTAAAAAACATTCATCATCAACGAGTTGCCACCTCTGCCATCTTCCACCTAATCGGCCAAAACCTCGCCTAGTACGCGAGATCGCGGTTGGCGTCGTTCAACCCCGTTGCGTCGACGAGGTTGCCGGGCGAGGCGTGAGTCTCGCGCGTGTACTTGGGTCTTCAAAGCGAACTATTTCGAGCTTCTGGGGTCGGAAAAATTTCATTCGCGAATGGGCGACCAAACTAGCCAGGACCACTGGACGGCTTCGGCCGCTCGAGACGGCGCTCTCGCCATTCGTGGCCTGCGTCTTGGGTTTCGGTGATCCATTCCATCCTCAAGCCGAGCGGTCCGCTGCCGATCAAGACCACCTTGCGAGCCCGGTAAACAACCGTTAGAGGGGTGCTCCTGCGATGGGGCGTCGCCAAGTGGTAAGGCAACGGATTTTGATTCCGTCATACCCAGGTTCGAATCCTGGCGCCCCAGCCAACGTTCGCGCGTGCCTTAAGCAGGCGGCTCGGGTGAAGAGCGAGTGCGATGCCTGACATTGCCGGCGCCTGGTCAATGGTGGGAAATCTTGGACCCGTGGTCTGGCTGAACGCGCTGATTGTCTGCGCGCTGCTGATCATTGTGCTGACGCCGGTGTTCCGTGGTTTCGCCGTGTCCGTGCCGACGCAGCGCTCTTCGCACAGTGTGCCAACGCCACAATGGGGCGGCCTCGCCGTCAGCGCGGCGACACTCGGCGTCTCCGGGCTGGCCATCCTCCTTTCTGGACTGCTGGAAGGGGGAGCACGCCACAGCCTGCTGCTCGTGTTGCTCGCAGCGCTGCTGCTGGTGCTGCTCGGCGCCGCCGACGATCACTATCACCTCGGCCCCGTCAGCAAGCTCGCGGTTCAGGCTGCCGCCGTTGCCCTCATGCTGACCGCGCTGCCGCAGGAACTGCGCCCGCTGCCGTTCCTCCCTGCCTGGCTCGAGCGCGGCGTGCTGTTCGTCGGCGCCTTGTGGTTCGTCAACGTCGTCAACTTCATGGACGGTATCGACTGGATGATGGTGGCAGAAGTGGTGCCGGTCACCATCGGCGTAGCGATTATCGGTGCGCTGGGCGCGCTGCCGGCCGAAGCGCTCGTCGTCGCCCTCGCGCTCAACGGCGCCATGCTTGGGTTCGCGCCCTTCAACCGTCCGGTGGCGCGGCTGTTCATGGGCGACATGGGTAGCCTGCCCATCGGACTGCTGCTCGCCTGGCTGCTCATTGTCGTCGCCGGCTCTGGGCACCTCGTCGCGGCATTGTTGCTGCCGCTCTACTTTCTCGCCGACACGGGAATTACGCTGCTGGTGCGCGCGCGCGCCGGAGAGCGCTTGTGGGTGGCGCACCGCACGCACTTTTATCAGCGCGCGCGCGACAACGGCTTCACCAACATACAGATCGTCGGCCGCGTGTTCGCCGTCAATGCGGCCCTCGTCGCGCTAGCAGCGCTGAGCGTCACCGCGCAATCGGCATGGTCGGGTGCATTAGCCCTGCTTGCCGGAGCCTGTCTTGTCGTTTGGTTGCTGATCGGGTTTGTGCGGGACCACCGGCCGTGACGGACCGCGTGCTCATCACCGGCGCCTCGGGATTTGTCGGCCGCGCGCTCGTTCGCGTCCTCACTGCCGGCGCAACACAAGTTCGTGCAGCAACGCGAGATCCTAGTGCTGCCACGTTCCCCAAAGGCGTCGAGGTCGCTGCGGTGGCCGACTACCGGCAGCCGGTCGATTGGGGGCCGCTGCTGGCCGATGTTGACGCAGTGGTGCACGTTGCCGGCGTCGCGCACATCGGCCCTGGCATCGGCGAAGCCGTCTACGATCGCATCGTGCATGCGGCGACCGCCGAGCTTGTCGCGGCTTGCGGCCAGACAAAAGTGCGGCGCCTCATCTTCATGTCCTCGGTACGCGCACAAAGCGGGCCTTCGGCGGACCATATTCTGACCGAGGATGACGCGCCGCAGCCAACCGAAGCCTACGGCCGTGCCAAGTTGAAAGCTGAAGCCGCCGTGCGCGCCGGCAACGTTTCGTGGACCATCCTGCGCCCGACGATGGTCTACGGCCCCGGCGCCAAGGGCAACCTCGCGAACCTGCTGCGCCTCGCCGACACGCCTTGGCCGTTGCCGCTCGCGTCCTTCACGGGGCGCCGCTCGCTGGTCAGCCTCGACAATCTCATCGGCGCGGTCACTTTAGCGTTCAGTTCGGAAGCCACGGCACGACAGACCTATCTCGTCGCCGACCCCGCACCGGTCACATTGCCGGAGATCGTCGCGACGATGCGCCGCGGCCTCGAGCGGCCACCGCGTCTCGTTCCTGCGCCGACATGGATGTTCGAAGGGCCGCTCAAGCTCATCGGACGCGGTGACGCATGGCAACGGCTCGGCGGCTCCCTCGTGGTCAACCCCGGCAAGTTGATCGCGGCCGGTTGGCGCCCTGACGCGGACACCCAAGGCGCTCTGGTACGCATGGCAAGGTCTAAGGGAAGTTAGGGTCAGCGGTTAATGGATGCTGTCTCGACTGAGGTGCAGGCTTTGCGCGCCAAGCTAACGTTGAGTGCCGCAGATTCCGCTTTGGCCTTGTTGTACTCGGCAAGCGCCGGAACGCCCTGATCCGGCGAGCCGACGAGGCGCGCCCAGGCGCTGGCAACTGTTTGCGGCAGCTCCTGCATCTCCTTCACCGCGCGCGCCGGAAGCGCCTCGAGCTGTTGCTGCAGTCCAAGCTGGCGCTCCTGCAACTCGCGGCAGCCGAGGCTCTGCTGCTCGGTGCTGAGCACATAGCTGCCGTCTTTCTGGTACCCAGGACGCGGGACGTCGCCGAGGCCTGAAATCGTGGAGCAGCCAGCAACAGTCATCGACAGCGTGCAGGCGAGCGCCGCACTGCCAAGGCGAGCTGTCGAAAGCCAGGTAGCTGCCATCGTTGGCGAATCTCCGCGTATGCGGAATTTATGCACAAGTCGTCGACGTGAGAATTGGCCGTGTCCACATAGTCAACGCGTGTGGTCAATCAGACACGTTCAGTTGCCGATTGCCGCTTTTTGCCACCCTTTGCCGCCTTTAGAGGCCGCCCGCAACGCGCGCCGGGCCCACCGATGCCGTCACAACGCCGCGCATTTGCATCAGTGCCACGACCCGCTGCGCAAGTTCCGCCGCCGGCGCCGATGTGGTGTCGAGTACAAGGTCGGGATGTTCCGGCGCCTCGTAGGGCGAATCGATGCCGGTGAAGTTCGGCAGTTGTCCGGCGCGGCTCTTTGCGTAAAGCCCCTTCGGATCGCGGCGCTCGCAAACCTCCAGCGGTGCGGTGACGTGAATCTCGATGAACTCGGCTTCCTCGACGAGACTGCGCACGGCCTCGCGTTCGGCGCGGAATGGCGAGATGAACGAGCACATCACGATGACCCCGGCGTCGACGAACATTCGTGCGACCTCGCCGACGCGGCGGATGTTTTCGACGCGATCGGCCGCCGTGAAGCCCAGATCCTTGTTGAGGCCATGGCGGACGTTGTCGCCATCGAGCAAGTAGGTGTGACAGCCGTGCAGGGCGAGCCAGCCTTCGACCAGATTGGCAATGGTCGATTTGCCGGCGCCCGACAATCCGGTGAACCAGACGACGCACGGCCGCTGCGCCTTGAGTGAGGCGCGCAGATCCTTGGTCACCGTCAGCGGCTGCCAGTGAATGTTCATGCCGCGGCGGAGGGCGAAATCGACGCTGCCTGCCGCAATCGTCTCGTCGGTATAGAGGTCGCTGAGGGTGAAGCGGTCCGCATGTGGAAGTGCGGACGGCCCGCCGAGCACCAACGGCACCTGCGTCGCGATCGTGCAGACGCCGATCTCGCCGCCGGCGAGGGTGCGAGCCGGCACGCGGTGCAAGCTGTCGATATCCAGCCGGTACTTCACGGCCGTGACGCTGGCCGTCAGCTCCTGTCCGGCTAACCGGAGCTTGTATTCGCGGCCGGGGAGCAGCTCCTGATCCGACACACAAGCGATATGAGCGGCGAACTGCTCAGTCACCTGCGCCGCCTGCGGGGTGCTCGGCGAATGGTCGGAATCGAGGGTGAGTGCGCCGAGATGCTCCAACAGAGTCGGACCGCCATACCAGGCCGCACGCGTGCTCCTGGCATCGATGTTCTCTTCCGATGTCGCGGAAATGGGGATGACGGTGGAGGTGGTGAATTCAAAGCGATTGGCGAATTCGCCAAGGGCCGCATCGACCGCTTCGAAGGCGGTGCGGTCCCACCCCGACAGATCCAGCATGTTGAGGGCGAGCACGATGTGGCGGATACCGGACGAGCGTGCGCTCGCCGCATACTGGCGCGCTTGAGCGGTGATGCCATCGTGCACGTCGATGATAAGCACCAAGACGTCGGCGGGCTCTCGATGATCGGCGATGAAGTGGCCGGCGGGGGCTTCGGTTACCAGAACGCCGGAGGCGGCGTCACGTCGAATGCGCGCGACCAGTTCCGACGTAGCAACGCCGGACGGGCCGCTGACGCTGATTCTCACGAGCCGCAATGGGCCCTCGCTGGCAGGTGGTCCACCTTGCATCCGGAGTAGCGTTTCGGGTTGCCGACGATGACGCCCCGAGCGCCGGCGGTCACTGCGCTGGGCGCCGGGGGAACACGTAGATATCGAGTATGGCCTGAATCAGCGCGTGATGGGCGACCTCGACGAAGCCGTACTGATTGGAATTCACGTAGAAATTAACGTCGCCGCGCCCGCGCAGCAGGTTGTCGGGCTGGAACCCGCTGAACGTGGCAATCTGCATGCGGTTGGTGCGCGCCACCTCGACCGCCTTGAGGATGTTCACCGATTGGCCGGAACTCGAGATGGCAATGAGCATGTCGCCGGGCACGCCCTGCGTCTTCAACTGCTCGGAAAAGACGTTGGCGTAGCCAAGATCGTTGCTGAGGCAGGTGAGAGCCGCGAGATCGTTCAGCGCCTGGGCGCGAATGCCGCCGTTCTTCAGGAACTCGATGGCGTGATGGCTGGCGATGGCGGCGCTACCGCCGTTGCCGATGAGAATGACCTTGTTGCCGCTGTTGTGCGCGTTGCGGGCGGTCTCCGCCACCCACTCAAAGCCCTTCTGCATGTCGACAGGGAGGCCTTCGGCATCACTCACGCGGACGGCGGTGAGGGCGCGACCAAGCTCGTTGAAATACGACGAGATAGGATCGGCGGGGGTTGTTTCGACGACACCTTTCAACACGCGTGTAGCCCTCCGGGACAAAATGTGCGGCGCGCTAGCGGCTTGGCCGCCATCAAATCTGTGTGCGCGGAATGCACCAGCGGTTGCGGTATGCCACGTTAGAAAGTGATCAAGGGGTGGCAGGATTCGCGACGAGGTGCATCCACGGGTGAGCAGAACCCTCTTAGAAAATTGCGGCCAAGCTGTGCGTGGCCGACGGTGAAGTTCGACGTTTCCGCTCTAGGTCTGCGCCAGAGGCGCCAAGCCTAGGGCAGGAAACAAAGAACGTCGCCTTGACACATGGCAATGTATCACTAAGCGGCGGCGGGCGGTACTGCCCGGCGGCATCGAGACGCGGGCGCTACGACCCAATGCGGGGACTATGACATATGCGTGTGCTGGTCACCGGCGCCGCCGGCTTCATCGGTTACCATACCGCTAAGGTGCTGCTCGACCGCGGCAATGAGGTTATCGGGCTCGACAATCTCAA
>DATBSP010000153.1:0-24119 GCA_036559705.1 Hyphomicrobium sp. | reverse complement strand
TGACGCGCGACTGTAGCCATTGAGACGCCATCACCAGGGGAGCTGCATCCCTGTGGCTTCACGGGATTTGTTGAACAGATACAGCGGGGCATCCGTTCACTTACCAGCCAGCACTGGTGCGAGGCCCGATTAACAGTCTTGGGGTCGTGGGTTCAACTCCCACGTCGCACGTCCTTTCCAGGGACGCCCGCTTCGGCGGGCTCAACAAAATGAGGAAGCCGGCCGGCTTCCCGGCCCGCAAGGGCAAGCGCAGCGGCGCTTTGTGCCGGAGCGGATACCGCCCGGCCGCAAATCCGGAGCCCGGGCACCGGCACGGCCCGTCCTCGGACGGACGTGGATGCAGCCCGGCGTGTAAGGTGGCGCGGCCCGGCTGAAGCTCTGGCCCGCGTTCGTGGCGTGGGAAACGGCCGGCGACCTTCAGTTTTTGCGTGGAGCGTATTGATGCGTAAGTACGGATTTTGGTTCGAGGTCATCGTCAGGGATGATGAGCGTGGCTTCTTGAGTCGCGATGGGCGCTTCGTAAGGCTGCTGCCGCCGGGGCGCTTCATGGCCTTCGACCCCGGCCGGCAGCTCACCGCGGAGGTGGTGAAGGTCGTGCGCGCCGAGATCGCTGCGGAGCGCGCACTGCTATTGCACCGGACGCACCGGCCGGTAGCCGAACAGAATTTCGAGATCGTGCAGGTCGGCCCGGCCGAGGTCGCCATCGTCTCTTTCGACGGCGAACCCAAGCATCTCGTCCCGCCGAACACCACGCGCGCCTACTGGCGAGCGCTGACCAGCGTCGATGTCGAATTGATCGACACCGAGAGCGAGCTGCGCGTTGCCAAGCGCTACCTCGACAAGCTCGACCCGGCGCGCAGCGCGGGCGTCATCGCGTTCGCGGTGGTCGAGGCGCACGAGGCGGGCCTGCTCATGGTCGACGGCGAGCTGAAAGAGCGGCTGCCGCCGGGCAGGCACGCCTTCTGGCAGGTCGGCCGCTCGGTGAAGATCACCAAGATCGATCTGCGACCGCAGCCGCTCGAGGTGACGGCGCAGGAGATCCTGACCAAGGACCGCGTCGGCATCCGCGTGACGCTGACCGCCTTCACTAAGATCACCGACCCGGAGAAGGCGGCGCTGGCGACGGCCGACGTGCCCGGCACGCTCTACCGCCTCGTCCAGTTCGCTATACGCGAGGCGGTGGCGACCCGCACACTGGATGAGATCCTCGCTGCGCGCGACACCATCGACCTGGAAGTGCGCGCGTTCGTTTCGGAGCGTGCGCGAGCCCTCGGTGCCGAGGTCGGCGAGATCGGCGTCAAGGACGTCATCCTGCCCGGCGATGTGCGCGAGCTGCTGAACAAGGTCGTCGAGGCCGAACGGGTGGCGAAAGCCAATCTCATCCGCCGGCAGGAGGAGACGGCGGCGACACGCTCGCTGCTCAACACGTCCAAACTGATGGAGGACAACCCCTTGCTCTTGCGTCTGAAGGAGCTCGAGGCGCTTGAGAAGCTGGTCGAGAAAGTTGGCCGCATCGACTTGCACGCGGGGGCCGGCGCCGGCGGCTTTGATGCGCTCTTGCAGAACCTCTACAAGCTCAGCAGGGACAAGGACGAGCCGAAGGAGTGACGCTCGGTTAGATCGAGGCGAGAAGGAAAAAGACGGTTGCGGCGACGCCGAGGCCGGTGCGCACGGCGTGCAGCGCCGCCCACTTGACGATCAGCGCCCTTGTCTCAGCATTCGCTGCCTCGACGGGCGTCGCCAGCAACCGGTTGTTGGTCGGCAGGATGACGATCAGCGTGTAGGGCCAGCCCGCCAGCAACGCCACTCCACCCGCCAGCCACAGCCAGTCCCGCGTTTCCCAAAATGCCCAGACCCCAAGCAGGAACCCGATAGCGGCGAGGCTTGCCTGCATGGCAAAGCCGCGCTTATAGGCCGGCTTCCATTCGGTGAGCATGGCGCGGTCGTCGAGCGCCGTGCGCGCTGGATGCTCGACGGCGGAGACGTAAATGGCGGCACCGGTGAACAGTGCCGCCATGATGAGTGCAAGCTGACCGGCGATCATTCTTGGGCTCCCAGACCGTCAACGGGCATCAGCGCTTGTACGTGGCGGTTCCGCTCAATGAACCGGGAGAGGAGCCACGGCGCCGGCCTGCTTGGCCGCCTCAGCCGGGTACTTCTTAGTGGCAACGGCCTTCGCGCCGTCGATGACCTCGCCCTGCAGGGCCTCAGCCATGATGCGTCCGAGACAACCGTAGCTGAAATCGTTCGGGTGGAAGAGGTCGGCCGCCAGCAGCTGCTGCGGCGTGAACTGAGCGCTCGTGACGAGGTGCTTCATGATGGCGAAGCGCTGCATGATCGGGATGCGGCGCTGGTCGGCAATCTGGCGCATGGCGACGAGGAAGCGCGGGAAGTCTCGCACCTTCTCGGCCTTAGGGAAGTACTGCATGTCGAGTAGCACGACGTCGATGCCGGCGCGCTGCAGTTCGTCGATGCCGGCGACGACCGTCTCGCGGAACTTGTCCACGTTGACGAGGCGCAGGGCGTCGTTGACGCCCGTCTGCCAGATGACCAGCGTCGGCTTGCGCGGGATCACGTCTCTTTTGATGCGCCTTAGCATATCGGTGGCGAGCTGACCGCCAATGCCAAGGTTCTCGACGGTGATCTTATTTTGCGGGAAGCGCTGCTGCAGCTCGGCCTGCAGCTTGACCGGGTAGCATGTCTTGGGGCTCGAGGCGCCGATCCCCTGCGTGCTCGATGATCCGAGCGCGACGATGCTAACCGGCTGACCGGCGGCGAGCGCAGCCGAGAACTTCGGGAGCGGAGCGCTAAAACGCAAAAGCGCAGCCGGCGCTTGGCAACGCGGGCTGGCTTCTGTTTGAACTGAAGATAAGATCGCTAGGCTTGCAACTGTTGCGCACCCGAGGCGCCACGCTCCGCGAAGAATTTGCGTACCGCCTGCCCGAATGCCCACTCCGTGCCACGGTTGCGCAGTGCAAGAGCCCATGCCGACCCCATCAAGATCCCGATGCCAATAGTATTGACCAGGATCTGTAAGGCGAGTCCATAGCCAGCTTCAACCAGGACAACCCAGCTCGTGAACGAGAGTACCGTCCCGAGACAAAAGATTTCCAAGGAGTGCCGGCCGCAATGCCCAATGCCCGTGGCCCAAGCCCGACTAAGCCAGGGGCTTTGCGGCGACAGTAAGATCATTGCCAGGTAGCCAAGCGCGACAACATTGGCGACACGCCAGGGCGACAGGTACGTCTTGTCGACGTTGCCGAGTAGGTCGGGCGCCAATAGTCGCGTCGACTCGAGGCCCGGGATCTGCGTCCACGGCGCAGCAACGAGGAAGGCGAAGGTGATGTAGCCGACTGCCGCCCACATCAGCGGGCGCGAGACCGGTAGTGGACCTTTGCGGGTAAAGTGGGCAGTCAGCGCACCGATAGTGATCAGCAACTGCCAGGCGAACGGGTTGAACACCCAGCCGTTCGGGTGATGCATGCTCGGCAGATTGGCGGTGAGCAGGTTCGATGCCGCCCACAGACCAACCGACAGAACCAGCGCCTGCCACGGGTTACGCGGTAGCAGCCACAGCACAAACGGCAGCCAGAACATCAGCAGCACGATGTAGAGGGGAAGGATGTTGAGCATGTTCGGCTGATTGACCAGCGCCGCGGCGAGCACTGTCGATCGCGCCGGGTTCTCCGTAAATACATGCACGCCGATGTTGGTGACGTAGGAGATGTTGCCGAATTGGGTGGCGGCGAGCGTCAGGCCGAGGCCACAGATAACGACGAGGGCCAGATGCCAGAAATAGATGTCGCGGACGCGTTCGAACACGCGGGCGACGCCGGCTTTGAAGCCCTGGCCCTCAAACACGCGTTGGTAGGCGAGCACCGCCGAGAAGCCGGCGAGCAACACGAATACTTCGGCCGCGTCAGCGAAGCCGAAGTTCTTCAAGGTGAATTTGGCGAGCACGTTGTCTGGAACGTGATCGACAAAGATGAAAAGCAGGGCCAGGCCGCGGAAGAAATCAATTCGTAAGTCGCGTTGTGCACCGGAGCTTGTTGTGCTCATCGGCATGTTTCTTTCACCTGGGCCGTTAGTGGGACATAAACCTGCACGTTCCGTCGGAGCAAACAACGCGACACGGCAGTCAGCAGTTCCTGCATCGAAATGCGGCGTGATGGCGGCTTGGGCACGTCTTTGCCTCGAGTTCCGGGCCGTTGCTGTCAGGTTTCGATCCGCATTTGGCGCCATGGCGACACTCAACCATTTCGCGAATGAACTGCAGCTGAACTGCGCGGAGGTTTCAGGGGCCACTAAGGCCTCGCTTAGAGCGAGTAAATAACAGCGCCGCCGGTGAGACCCGCTCCCGCGGCACACATGAGCAGCCGCTGACCTCGTGCCATCCGACCCTCGCCCGCGGCGAGTGAAAGCGACAGCGGAATGGTCGCTGCCGAGCTGTTGCCGAACTTGGCAATGCTCGAGACGACCTTCTCGGGAGACACACCGAGCTGCTGCGCGACGGCGGCAATTATGCGCCCGTTCGCCTGATGCGGGATGAGGCAGTCGATGTCCGCGACGCTGAGCTGCGCCTTGCCGAGCGCCTCGCGGGACGAGGCCACCATGAGTTCGACGGCCCGGGCGAACACGGCCTGTCCGTCGGGGATGGTCATTTGCGTATCCTCTATGGGCACATCGGCGGCAAACGGGCGGCGGCTTCCGCCGGCGGCGATCTGGATGAGGCCGTAGCCGCTGCCATCGGCAGCGAGCTTGGCGCCTAGTACCCCGCTGGCGGCCTGGGTGGAAGGCGCCACGACAACCGCACCGGCAGCATCGGCGAAGAGGATGCAGGTCCCCCGCTCCTGCGGGTTGATGCGGCGCGACAGGATGTTGGCGGCGACCACCAGGACTGAGGCGGCGTGCGTGCGCACGAAGCCATCGGCGAGGGTGAGCGCATAGAGGAAGCCGGCGCAAGCTCCGGCAAGGTCGAGGCCCCCTGAGTTGCTGAGTCCCAAGCGATGGGCGAGTAGCGGCGCTGAGGGGGGAAGAAGGTGGTCGGGCGTGCTGGTCGCCAGCAAGGTGAGGGCGATGGCACCACGGTCGACCCCCGACTGCGCCAACGCTATCTCCGCGGCGGGTAAGGCGATGTCGGTCAGCGCCTCTCCGTCGGCGGCGTAGCGACGCTCCTCAATGCCGGTCCGACGCACGATCCACCCCGGGTCGAGGCCAAGGCGCTGCTCGATCTCGGCGTTAGCGACGCGGCGCTCGGGCGCGTAGTGGCCAAAGCCGAGGATCGTCGATCCAGCGGACGTGCTCATGCGCCGCGCTCCAGGGCGCCAGGAGCCTCGGCGATAGCGGCATAGACGATGTCGAGTTCGCCGGGCGTAATGCAGTACGGCGGCATGACGTAGATGGTGTTGCCCAGAGGTCGTAGCAGAACGCCGCGCTCGATGAAGAATTGCATTAGTGCCGGTCCGGCGGCGGCGAGGTAGCCGGCGTCGCTCACGACAAGGTCCAGAGCGGCGATAGTGCCGAGCTGGCGGACGTTGGCAAAACGACCGTCGGCGTGGAATGGCGCTAGGCGTTCGGCGTGGGCGGCCTCGAGCGCGGCGATGCGTTCAGCCACCGGCTCGGTACGCCAGATCTCGAGGTTGGCAATGGCAGCAGCACAGGCGATCGGATTTGCCGTGTACGAGCTCGAATGGAAAAACGTCTTGGTGCGATCCGTGGAGCGATGCGCCTCGAAAATCTCCGTGGTGCAGAGCGTCACCGCCAGCGGCAGTGAGCCGCCGGTGATCCCCTTCGCAAGGCAGAGGATATCGGGCGCGACATCGGCCTTGGCTGAAGCGAATAGGGCTCCCGTCCGGCCCCAGCCGGTCATCACCTCGTCGGCGATGAGCAGGGCTCCGTGCGCCGCGGCGATACGCTTTAACTCTCGCAGCAAGCGTGCCTCGTAGATCAGCATGCCACCGGCGCCTAGGATCAGCGGCTCGACAATCAGCGCGGCGACCGGCTCAGCGGCGCAGACGGCAGCGAAGGCGTCGAGCGTGTCCTGTTCGCGGCCGGGAGCGGGGAACGGAATGCGCACGACGTCAAACAGTAGCGGCTCGTAGGTTGCGCTGAAGACGCCACGCGCGCCCAGCGACATACCGCCGACAGTGTCGCCGTGATAGGCGTGCTCGAACGCTACGATGCGGCGGCGTTTGTCGCCGATGTGGCGCCAGTAGCCCAGCGCCATCTTCAGGGCAACCTCGACCGAGGTCGACCCGCTGTCGGAAAAGAAGACGTATTCGAGGCCCGGGGGAGCGATGTCGATGAGACCGCCTGCCAGGGTCTCGGCCGGCTCGTGCGTGAAGCCGGCGAAGATGACCTGGTCCAGCCGGCCCGCTTTGTGCTTGATGGCAGCGAGGATGCGCGGGTGACAATGACCGTGGGTGACGACCCACCACGACGAGATGCCGTCGAGGATGCGGCGCTTGTCGCGCGTGTCGAGCCAGGCGCCCTGTGCGCCGGCGATCTCGATCATGGACGGCTGCAGGCCATGCTGCGTAAACGGGTGCCAAATCGGGCTGCCGCCGCGGGACGTCATGTCGGCACCGGTGCGAGGAAGTCTGTGGCGCGGAAGTTGGCGGCAAAAGCCGAGCCCAGAGAGGCTGCATCAAGCCGATCGAGGTGCGGAAGGCGGCCAAGCCGGCGAACGCCGCCCATGGTGGTAATCGTGCGTTCCGAATCGGCATTTTCATCACCGACAAAGGCAACGCCGAGCAGTGGAATCCGACGCCGTTGCAAGGCTTCGATGGACAGAAGACTGTGGTTAATGGTGCCGAGCCGCGTCGATGCGACGAGCACGACCGGTGCCCCCCAACGCGCGAACAGCTCGATCTGCAGGAAGCTCCGGTTTAGCGGTACCAGCAGGCCGCCGGCGCCCTCGATGATGAGCGTGCGGCCTTGCACTGAAGGCTTCGCCAGCCCCTCGACATCGATCTCGACGCCATCGCGCTCAGCGGCAAGGTGTGGAGAGGCGGCCGTGGTCAGCCGGTAGACCTCACGCAGCACGCGCTCGGACGGCAAATTCGCCAGTCGTTGCACGATCTCGGTGTCAGTCTCGCCGGCGAGACCAGCCTGCACCGGCTTCCAGTAGTAGCCGTCGAGCGCAGCTACGAGAGCGGCGGCGAACACGGTCTTACCGACATCCGTGTCGGTGCCGGAGACGAGGATGGCGTGTGTCATACGTCGAGCCTTTTTAGCTCTTCGGCCAACACCGTCGCCAGTTCGGCGACCTTCGCCTCGTCGACGTTGAGCGTCAGTGAAAGACGCAGCCGCGCGGTGCCTTCGGGCACGGTGGGCGGGCGCACGGCGCGAACGTCGAAGCCGCGCTCCTGCATCGCAGCAGCAAGGCGTGTTGCGCGCTCGTCGGCGCCGACGATGACCGGCTGGATATGCGAGCCCGATGCCGTCAAGCCGCAGCTCTCGGCCAGCCGGCTGCCGGCGAAGGCAACGAGCGACTGCAGCCTTTCTCGTCGCGCCGTGTCGAAACGGCAAATGACCAGGGCGGCGCGAACGATAGCGGCCATGAGCGGCGAAGGCGCCGTCGCGTATATAAAGGGACGCGATCGATTGACAAGATAGTCGCAGAGCACCTGCGGCCCCGCGACCAGCGCTCCCATGGCACCGAGCGCCTTGCCGCACGTGTGCAGCGCGATGACGTTGCCGCGACCCAGGTGCTTGCCGAGCCCCCTGCCCATCGGGCCCAGCACTCCAGTCGCGTGCGCCTCGTCGATGATCAGGACACCTTCGTGACGCGTGGCAATCGCCGCGAGGTCATCGAGCGGCGCGCGGTCGCCGTCCATGCTGTAGAGACTCTCGACAGCAATCCACGGCGTGCCCGTACCGCCGGCGACGCGCCAATCCTTGATGGCGTCCTCGAAGGCCTGCGCGTCGTTGTGGCGGGCCTCGGCGCGCTCGGCCTTGCCCATGCGCATGCCATCGTGGACGCTAGCGTGAATAAGCGCATCGTGCACGACGAGGTCGCCGCGCTGCGGCAGCGTCGAGAGCAGCGCCAGGTTGGCGATGAAGCCGCCGCCGAAGAACAGCGCGCTTTCGGCACCGAAAAACGCCGCGGCCTCCGCCTCCAGCGCCTCGTGCTCGCGGTGATTGCCGCGCAGCAGCCGCGAGCCGCCCGAGCCAATCGGCACGTCTCGGTCGATGGCGGCGCGCGCCGCCGTCTTCAATTCAGATGAGGAGGCAAGGCCGAGATAGTCGTTAGAGGTGAAGTCGGCGCCCGAGAACGCCGTCAACGCCCGCCGACGGCCGCGTCGCGCCAGCGCCTCGAGGGCACGCTCATGGCTCTTGTACATCATCCTGCTCGCCCGAGCCGGTCTCGAGCTCGAGCGGCCTCAGGCCGAGCTTGTCGAAAAGGATAGCGTCGCTGTCCTCGCCAGGGTTGTCGGCCGTCAGCAGCGTCTCGCCGACGAAGATCGAGTTGGCGCCGGCGAAAAAGCACAGTGCCTGCGTCTCATCGCTCATCTGCGTGCGGCCGGCGGAGAGGCGCACATAGGACTGCGGCATGAGAATGCGCGCGAGAGCAATGGTGCGCACGAACGAAATCCCATCGATCGTCTCGGCGGCGGCGAGCGGGGTCCCCGGGATGGCGATCAGCATGTTGATCGGCACGCTTTCGGGGTGCTGCGGGAGGTTGGCAAGGGTGAGCAGCATGTCAACGCGGTCCTCCGGCTCCTCTCCCATGCCGACGATGCCGCCGGCGCACACCTTGATGCCGGCCTCGCGCACGCGCGCCAGTGTCTGCAGCCGGTCGGCGAACGTGCGCGTGGTGATGACTTTGCTGTAGTAGCGCTCGGAGGTATCGATGTTGTGGTTGTAGTAGTCGAGACCCGCGCCCTTGAGCTTGCCGACGTCTCCGTCAGAGAGCATGCCGAGCGTCATGCACGTCTCCATGCCCATCGCCTTGACGCCTTCGACCATGGCGCACAGCACGTCCATGTCGCGGCCCTTGGGAGAGCGCCAGGCGGCTCCCATGCAGTAGCGGGTGGCGCCGGCGTCTTTCGCCTTGCGGGCCTCGGCTAGCACGCCCTCGACGGCCATCAATTTGCTTGCGGACAGACCAGAGGAATGGTGCGCCGACTGGCTGCAATAGCCGCAATCCTCGGCGCAGCCGCCGGTCTTGATGGATAGCAAGCGGCTCCGCTGCACGGTGTTCGGCTCGAAGTAGCGGCGATGTATCGAGTGTGCCTTGAACAGGAGATCGTTGAACGGCGCTTCGTAAAGAGCCTGAGCCTCCTCGCGGGACCAGTCATGGCGCAACGTGCGGTCGGCCGCTAGCGCGGCAGCGCCTGGCTGAGACGTCCGCGGTTCCATCATATGCAGTCTCCCTCGGGGCGCCGCCATGTGCGGTCAATGCGCTACCCGATGTTTGCACCGGCGCGGGGCAGCGCCGCAAGGTCTAACGGCGTACCTGCGGCAAGCGTGGCGTAGGGCAGGAGGGAGCCCCGCCGGGGAGGGGAGGACCTCCCGACGGGGCGGTCTCTCCAGAGGTTTCCGAGGGGGCGCGGCGCGTACCGTGGCCAGATTAATCGACGGCTGAGATGTAACAATCAGCGTGCGGAGCACGTAATGCAGCCGGCAGTAATGTTGATCTTGCGCTCCGATGCCGCACGCTGAAGTGAAGCGATGAAATAAACGTGGACAAATGGCGGGTTGCCTCTGCCCGTCGTGCTATAATTGATGGTGATTATTTTACTCTACTTCAGACGACCAAAGCGGTATGGCGCGTCATATGCACTACACAGGTTTTGCCACGCGCACCGCCTGACTTAACCGCGGAGACTGAAGGACGAGCCAGTCCGAGTTTCTCAACGCAATCGTGAGGTCGGCAACCTTTGAGGGCTCCAATGACAGCGGTAGGACGGTTCTCAACACGGCCCCTCTACCTTCAAGTCAAGGACATGCTCATCCAGCGCATTGCGGCAGGTGCCTGGAAGCCGGGAGCGGCGATCCCCAACGAGATTGAGCTCTCGCGCGAGCTTGGCATCAGCGTCGGCACGGTGCGCAAAGCGCTGGACGAGATGGAGAGCGAGCGGCTCATCTCACGCCGCCAGGGCCGCGGCACCTTCGTCATCGACCAGACGTCCAACGAACACGCGGTGCGCTTCAGCAATATCCGCGACCCGGACGGCATCAGGATCGCCGGGGAGACCGAGAGCTGCACCATCACAGCCGGGGTGGCCAACGAGACCGAGTCCCGCTTGCTGCAGCTTCGCAATGGCGAGCCGGTGTTCCGCTTACATCGCGTGCGAACGCACGGCAATGTGCCACTGATGGCTGAGGATTCGACCGTGCCGCAGGCGCGGTTTCCCGGCCTCGCGCAGGAAAACGATATCTCGCCGAGCATTGTCGTGCTCGCCCATCACTACGGCGTATTGCTGGGGCGGGCCGAGGAGAAACTCGGGGTCGCCGCCGCCAAGGGCGCAATCACCAACGCCCTCAGGGTTCCGGAAGGCACGCCCCTGCTGACGCTCGACTGCGTCGTCTATGCCATCGACGGGCGGCCGATCGAATGGCGTGTGGCGCGCTGTCACCTGCGCGACAACCACTACTTCGCCGAGATGAACTGAGCGGACCTTGAGCGCGGTTATTTGCCTAGCCCAAGTGCGCGCGCCATAGCGCGAAATACGAATGTGTTGTCGACGCGTCCGCGAAAGACATCCGCCCCCGGCCCCGATGCCGTCAGCACCACATCGTCGGCCGCGTGCACGCCGTTGCGGGCCGTGAACGGCAGGTTGCCGATCTTGCGCGCAGCTCCGGGCTTGCAATACTCCTCGTTGACGACCGCTGGCTGCTTCTCCCCTTCCTGCCCCGGGGCGGGCGCCGCGGTCGGCTGGTTCTCGCCCTCCATGTAGGGCTTGCCCGGATCGCAGTAGTCGGGATAGGCCGCAAATACCATGGCCAGCCGCCGCGAGACGTCAACCTTGGCCGGGTAGCCCTCGGCATCGGGTGCCGGATAGTTCGGAAACTGCGCTGCCGAGTACGTTTGCAGGCGATCGCGCAACTGCTCGCCCTTGCTGTCGTCATAGGTGCCGATGATCGACACCGGGTGCGCATGGTCGGGCACGACGATGATTAGCGTGTCGTTGTTTTTGGCCGCGAAGTCTTTGGCGATCTTCACGACGTTGTCGAACATGATGGTGTCGTAGACAGCTCGCTCCCAATCGAGCGAGTGGCTGTATTTGTCGACACGCCCGGCTTCGACCATGAGTATGAAGCCCTTGTCGTTGCGCACCAGAATCTCGAGCGCCGCGCGCATCTCGTCGGTCAGATCAGGCTGGTCGGGGAACTTGTCGACCGTGCCCTTCTTGAGGAACTTGCGGTCGAGCGCGCCGTCGACATTTTTGTCGTTGAACAGGCCGAGCAGCTTTGTCGTGTCAGGCTTGGCGGCGGCCGCGGCGAGCTGCGCCGCCGTATCGGCGAAGGCGTAGCCGGCCTTCTGGAACTTGCTGATGTAGTTCTCACCGTCCTTGCGTTTGCCGCGCGGATCGGTGGCAGGGAGAAAGTTCAGTGCGCCGCCGCCCATGATGACTTCCGGCCGAAGCCAGTAGAACATGCGCACGATGTCATCGTAGTCGGTGCGTCGCCGTGTGTGCGCCACCATGCCGGCGGGCGTCGCATCCTCGATCTCGGTGTCGGTCACGACGCCGACCGCTATCCCCAGCCGCCGCTTGGCGAGTTCGGCGATCGTTTCGATGCTAGGATGGCCGAGCGTGCTGCGGTTCAGTGCGCAGTAGACGCCGAGGGCATTGACGCATGTCTTGTGGCCCGTGGTGTAGGCCGTCATGGCGTTAGCACTGTCAGTCACAATGGAATCGGTGCCCGAGGTCGACACCAGCGCCATGTGCTGCATGTCGTCCATGGCAAGCTCGCCGCCGTAACGGCCTTCGACGATGCCCTTGGATAGCATGCGCGCCGCGGTGCGGTGCGCCATCGACATACCGTCGCCGATAAGCAGGATCACGTTCTTGGCGAGCCGGCCCTCTGGCGTCCCGAACGCCTCCCATTCGACGCGCGATTTGCTGCTACCATCGGTTGCCTCGACGACGTATTTGCCGCCGGTGGCGAGGTGCGCGCCGCGTATCCAATAGGCTGTGTGACCCAGACCGTCCTCGCCGGCCGCGATATAGCCCGGTCGGCCGAGCTTCTTGGCCGCATCCTCGCCGTTGATCGTTACCTTGAGGTCGGCGGCGGCAGGCGTGCCGGCAAACTCGACTTTGAAGTCGAAGCTAGCACCGGTGAGAATCTGCGCTTTGTTGAGGGGATAGATCGTCTGGCAGGGGGCGGCGGTGTAAAGGGCGCACAGCACTAGGGTGGCGCGGAAGATCGAAAACATGCGGCTCGCTTTTCCGGCAGTGGGGCACGCTGCCTGACTACCGTCTCCCCATGAACGGGATGTGACATCTGCAGCGACGCCAGGACGAACAAGTTGTTACGCAGTGCCAGACTACGGCACAATCTGCGTTTGAAGCGTGTAGCATTCGGGTATGACTTTGCTAACGAATACCCAATGAAATCATTGAAATTGTGTTTGCTTGATTACAATTCTTAGACATCGCCCCATCGGGGACTTGAGATGCGGGTGGCGCGCTCGAACCAAGGAGCGCCCGTCTGGATTTACGTATACGGGGACCGCGATGAGTGACGCCCACAATCGCCGACTATTCGGGCTTCTAAAGAAGAACGAAACGCTGAAGCTGAAGGGCTACTCCCTCGCCTACAGCCGGTCGAGCGGCATCGTCATCGACCGAGCGGGCCACGTCCACGGCATCTGGAACCACGATGCCAAAAGCTACGCATGGGTCTCACCGGGCAGCAGCGAACCCAAGTTCCGCACTGAAGATGCGAAGTCGGCCTTGCTCTATACCGTGGTCGTCTTGGCCCAGGACTGAGATCGAAAAGATCTAATTGGTGTCCTCTGGCATCCTCGGCAGCGCCATGATCTCGACGCCCTCCTCCACCAGCTCGCGCACCTCGTCCAACGAGGCGGTGCCACGAATGGCGCGCTGCGCCACCTCGCGATAGTGGATCTTGCGGGCTTCCTCGGGAAAGCGAGCGCCGACGTCTTCCGAGGAGGCGGTCAGTACGCGAGCGACCTCGCGCACCAGATTGCGATAGCGCGCCGGCGCCTCGTCGTCTGAAACCGCGGTGTCCGAACGCCCGCGGACGGCGACATTGGGAGCCATGATCGACTTGCCGACCTCCCGGCTGTTGCACGCGGGGCAGGTGAGCTGAACGGCGGCGACCTGCGCGTCATACGACGAGCTCGAGGCAAACCAGCCCTCGAACTCGTGCCCATGCGTGCATTGCAGACGGTACTTGATCACGACGCGACCTCTTTTGGCGGCGTATCTGCGGCATATACCACGTCGAACGGCCGATCGTGCTGCAGAGACGGAACTTGCCGACGAACGTCATCCAACCGTTGCAATTCAACATCGGCGAATGTGACTGCAGGCTGAACGTCCGCCTCCGCCAGGACTTCGCCCCAGGGGGAGATAACCAGGCTGTGACCGAAGGTTTCTCGGCCATTTTCATGCCTTCCACCCTGCGCGGCGGCAAACACGAAGCACTGGCATTCGATGGCGCGGGCGCGCAGCAGCGTGTGCCAGTGGGCGATTCCTGTCGGTTTGGTAAACGCGGCCGGCACGGCGATGAAGCGGGCGCCGGCCTGCGCCAGTGCCCGGTGCAGGTGCGGAAAGCGCAGGTCATAGCAGATCGTCATGCCGAGCTGCCCCCATGGCAGGCTGGCGACGACGGCCTCGCGCCCCGGCTCATAGTTGGCGCTTTCCTTGTATGATTCGCCACCCCCCAGATCGACATCGAACATGTGGATCTTGTCGTAGCGCGCAGTGATTTTCCCCTCCGGTGAGATGAGCAGCGAGCGGTTGACCGGCTTGCAGTGCGCGCCCTCAATGGCCAGCGAACCGATATGCAACCAAATGCCCAGCTCGGCGGCGAGAGCACGGAATTGGACGACGCCAGAATCGCTTTCTTCCGGCTGCACGACAGCGAGCAAGCGGGTGCGATCGAGCTCCATGATGTTGGTCATCTCGGGCGTCTGAACGTATGCCGCACCGCCTCGAGCCGCCGTACGGATTAGCTCGGAGGCGGCCGCAATATTCTTTCCGATGTCACGCCCCGCACACATCTGAACGAGACCAACGCGGAACGCTTTCTGCGCGTCCACCATGTCGGGAGCCAACTTTCTCATCGGTCCTGCACGCGACCGGCTTGGCGTGCCTTAAGCGGCGAGCAGTAGATCGAGCTTACCTTCGCGGTCGAGGGTGTAGAGGTCGTCGCAACCGCCGACGTGCCGATCGCCGATCCATATCTGCGGAACCGTGTGGCGGCCGCCGGCCTTTGCGCTCATCTGCGCTCGCAGCTCGCACTGGCTAACATCGATCTCCTCAAATGCCGTAACGCCCTTCTTGCGTAAGAGCTCTTTCGCCAAGTAGCAGTAAGGGCAAAATCGGGTCGTGTAGACGGTAATCTTAGCCATGGCTTAACGCTAATCCCCTTCCCCGCTACGGCCGGCGATCGTGGCGGCTCACCGGCCACAACTTTAATACCTCCGCTGATAGACGCAAAGACCGCTGGCGGCGCGAAGCACCTTATTCACCGCAGCGTTCAAGGCGACAGCAAGGCGGCGTCCGTAACCATGGCCAGGGCAAGGACGTCGACACCTGAGGCGCCGGCGCGTTTTAGAGCGCGGGCGCAAGCGCGGGCGGTGGCGCCGGTAGTGATGACGTCGTCGATGAGCACGACCCTAGCGCCCGCCAGCTTGGACTTCTTGCCACCGGTCACCGCAAAGGCCCCGGCGACGTTGACACGGCGCTGCTGGCGACTAAGTCCGACTTGCGGCTGCGTGCGTTCGGCGCGCTGCAGTGCGAGCGGCTCGTAGCGCACCCCGCACAGTCGCGCGACCTCCTGTGCCAGAATGGCCGAGACTGGTTGAAGCGGCGCCCGGCCAGCCGTCCGCGCGTCAGGGGTACCGGGATGACAGCGTCCGCGCCCGCCAACAGCTCGGCCCCCGCCTCGGCCAGCCACCTCGCAAACAGGCGACGCGAGTCGTGACGGTCGGGAAACTTCAGATCATGCACGAGCTCGCGCTTGACACCGTCAAAGCGTGCCACGGCGCGGGCGCGATCGTAGTCGGGAGGGTCGGCCGCGGCTGCGGCGGAAATCATCGTGCCCCCGACATCGAAGGGCATCGGGATGCCGAGGCGAGCGCACAGCGGAGCGCGGATGAAATCGATGTCCGACCAGCAGCGTGGGCATATGGCGTCGTGCGAGGAGAGTGGCCGGTAATAAGCAAGGCATAGCGGCGGGAAGACAAGATCTACCACCGCCGCAGCTGCCGAGCGCAAGGCCCCGGCGGCATCTTTTCGACAATCAAGCATCTCGCCCGTTGCGCTGGCCAAGAGCCCGCTGAACGATCATGGTAGCGCGCAAATTGCGCCCCCGCGAGCACGACCTGATTGTGATCACACTGGACCCCGCACGCATTTTCGATCGCGCTCTGCTGGCGCAGCGGCGGGCGCGGGTCGCCGGCGCCGCGGCTGACCATGACTTTCTCCTAGCGCGCGTTGCCGACGACCTCGCAGAGCGGCTGGCCATCGTCCGGCGCAGCTTCCCCTTGGCGGCGAACATCGGCGCCCACCACGGTCTTCTGTCACGGCGGATTCGCGGGCTGACCGGCGTAGAGAGCATCATCGATGTCGACTCCACTGCCGCTCTGTTGCGCGACGCCATCCGCTTGCGCGTCGTCGCCGACGAGGAGGCGTTGCCCTTCGCCGACGCCTCGCTCGACATGGTCGTCTCGGGTCTCTCCCTGCAGCTCGTCAATGACCTACCGGGCACGCTGGTGCAGATGCGGCGCGCACTGAAACCGGACGGTCTGTTGCTCGCCTCGCTGCTTGGCGGGGCAACGCTCACGGAGCTGCGAGAAGCTTGGATCGCGGCCGAGGCCGAGATTAGCGGCGGCGCCTCGCCGCGCGTAGCGCCGTTCGCCGACGTCCGCGACATGGGCAGGCTGCTGCAGCGCGCCGGCTTTGCGCTGCCGGTGGTAGATTCCGAGACCGTCGTCGTCACCTACCCAAATCCGCTTGCCCTCATGCAAGAGATCAAGGCTATGGGTGCAAGCAACATGCTGATCGCGCGGCGGCGGACGCCGGTGACGCGCAGCCTGTTGTTGCGCGCGGCGGAGATCTACGCCGAGCGCTTCGCCGGCGCGGATGGTCGCGTGTCGGCAACCTTCGATATCTTGACGTTGACCGCCTGGGCGCCGGACGAGAGCCAGCCGAAGCCGCTGCGCCCGGGCTCGGCGCAAGCTCGGCTCGCTGATGCACTCGGCGTACCCGAGCGCAAGCTGCCTGAGTAGCGCTTAGCCCAGCAGGTCGCGCAACGGCGCGATCAGCGGCTCGTCTGCCGGTGGCATCGGGTAGTCCTTCAGCAGCTTCGCACGCACCCAGGCGAGCTCCTGTCCTTCGTGCGGCGTGATGGTGCCATCCCACTGGCGGCACAAATACAGCGGCATCAGCAGGTGGAACGTTTCGTAGGCATGGCTGGCAAACGTCAGCGGATGCAAACAGGTCGGGCACACGTCGACGCCCAATTCCTCAAACAGCTCGCGGCGCAGCGCAGATTCCGGAGTCTCGCCGGCCTCGACCTTGCCGCCGGGAAACTCCCACAGCCCGGCCATGGAGCGGCCCGGTGGGCGGCGGGTGATCAGCACACGGTTGTCGATGTCGACTATCGCCGCAGCGGCGACGAGCAAAATGGGCAGGCTCATGTGCAGCCCATAGCCGACGTTGGCGCCGCTGGGTAGGGGCGTGCGGCTATTCCGCGGCGGCGCGCTTGCCGCTCTTTTCCTCCTGCAGCACCTCGAAACCCTCGAATTCGGGGTGACCGAAGTAAAGCGGTTTATTGGCGCCGGCGCCGGCATGCGCCTTGCGGAACTGTTCGGAGCGCGTCCACGCCTCGAAGTCGGCGCGCGACCGCCATGTGCTGTGCGAGGAGTAGAGCGTGTGGTCCTCGCGCTCCGGACCCTTCAGGAGGTGGAACACCATGAAACCCGGCACCTCCCCGAGATGCGTCTCGCGGTCGAGCCAGACCTGCTCGAAATCGTGCTCGGATCCCTTCTTCACTTTGAAGCGATTCATGGCAATGAACATGCAGCTCTCCTTCAGGGCCATAGGTACGCCGGGGGACGTGGCCGGCGCAGCGCGCACAGGCACGCGCCTGCATCCGTTCCTTCTAACGCGGCGGCGCCCGTGCGGCCACCGGACCGCGGTGAGCGGCTCCTCGGTCAGGGTAAACATGCGGGATCTAAGTTGAATGTGTAGGGCTGGCTGGCTCACGCGCGGGGAGCGTGCTTGGCGGGCTGGCCTTGAGGCGCCGTCCTGAGGGGAGCCGGCGCAGACGACCGGAATGACCGGCCTTGTGCAGACTATGATTTATGACTATGAAAGTCAACAATGTGTGCGCCGCTACAGCCCAGTGAGCGACGCGCAGAGACATGACGACGCATTGGACAAAAGGAGCGCAGCTCGATGACGAGTATCGCAGACAACCGAACCTTCACGACCGCAACCGTCGTGGATACTTCGCACCCTCAACACGAGCAGGTTCGTGTGCTCGTGTCCGAGCTACTGCGTGGCGGGCGCGAGGCGATCCTCGAGCACCATGGCCAGGACTACCGGCTGCGCATCACGCAGAACGGCAAGCTTATCCTGACGAAGTAGGGTTCGCCGCCAACGCGCCCCAACGGCGGTAGCAACGCCCCCTGCGGACTTGGCCGACGCTCACTTACCAAGCGTCGCTGCGGTCTGCCCGAAGAGGATCTTCTTGGCCTCCTCCGACATAGCCGTCTGATCGCTCACTTGCTTCGCCAACTCGTAGGCACGCCGCACCGCCGGCCGCGCGGCGATTGCCGCGAACCAGCGGCGCAGATGCGGAAAGTCGTCGAGATTCTGGCCCTGGCGCTGGTACGGCACGATCCACGGATAGCAGGCCATGTCGGCGATGGAATATTCGCCGGCGACGAACTCGCGATCGGCGAGGCGGCGGTTAAGTACTCCGTAGAGACGGTTCGTCTCCTTCACGTACCGTTCGGTAGCGTAAGGAATGCGCTCCGGCGCGTCCCGGGTAAAGTGGTGGTTCTGCCCTGCCATAGGCCCGAGCCCCGCCACCTGCCAGAACAGCCATTGCATCACCTCGGCGCGCCCGCGCAGGTCCGCCGGGAGGAAGCGTCCGCTCTTTTCGGCGAGATACTGCAGGATGGCGCCCGACTCGAACACGCTGATCGCTGCCCCGCCGTCGGCCGGCTGGTCATCTACGATGGCCGGGATGCGGTTGTTGGGCGCGTGGCGCAGGAACTCGGGCTTGAACTGCTCGCCCTTGTTGATGTCCACCGGAATGAGGCGATATGGGACGTACGCCTCCTCGAGAAAGATCGTGATCTTGTGACCGTTTGGGGTCGTCCAGTAATAAAGATCAATCATCGCAACCTTGATGTGAAGTCGGAATGTAGGCGGCGCATCGCGCGCAGCCTGTTGACCGCTGGGCGATCCGGCGACCGAAGTAAAAGTCCCACACAGCGGCCCTCTCCTCAACCGGCGCGCGTGAGCTGTTAAGGCCCATGCGTATCTGAACGTCGGCAAGCCACTCGGCTTGCAATGCAGCTCGCGATCAAGCTCGGCGGGGCGCTAAAGCCGGGGGTTACTTGGAACTTCAGTCGCTCGTGGGGTTTTCGCCGCCACCCTTGACGGACGCTGCAAGCACCACGACCATGCGCGCCTTCGGATCGGCGATCCCGTGGGACGGAGACATTGTCATGCTCGTCGTTGAGAAGAACGGTCAGACAACCGTCGTTTCGGGCTGGCGGGCGTGGCTCCTCGCGCTTGGCGTCGTCCTCGGCGCCGCAGCGGCGATCGGCTTTTTCGCCTTCATCTTCCTCGGCATCGCGCTCACCATTGGCGCGGTGCTGCTCGTGGCTGTGCCGGTCGTGATCGGCATCGCGATCATCGGATCCCTGTTCGGTCGCCGGCCCTGATCTCAAATCACGGTCGCGTTAATCTGACGCTGCGGATGCTGCACCGGCGCCCGGCGCCAGATCGCGCTCCCTAGAAGTTGATGATGGCGCCGGTCGAGACGTAGCGGAAATCATCGATGTCGACGGCGATGCCCGACATCTCGACCTGATGCCCTCTATACTTGATCCACAACGACATGGACGCGGCGTCGATCTCCTGCACGACGCCAACACCGAAGCGGGTGAATTCACCGTCCGTGGCCCTGCGGCAAGCGCCACCGGCGATTCAAAGAGCGTCTGCGGTGCGAGGCGCGCTGTACCACGCAAGCGCGCGATGCGCGAACTGGTATTGGATGAGACGGTATCCTAGCGGTTTGTGAACTGAACAGCGCGTCCGAGGTGACTAGGGCATGAACTCATAAACGCGTAGCCAACTGCGGGTGAACGCGAGCTTGATGAAGGCGAGGTAAGTCCAGACCTCATCCAAACCTGAGGTCGCTACGATGGCCTCGTATTGTGGGAAAAGCGGACTCAGGGCAGACGTCGAGTTTCGGCTGAGTTTGACCCGAAGCGGTCATCTCCTCCCTATGCCGCTACTCTAGGCTTTGTGCGTCGTTCCGGTGATGCTGTTTCGAAGCTCGATTGGGCTGGCGATGGTGCGGAGCGTCTCGAAGCCTTCGCCGGTGCCAAGGATCGTCACATCGCCATAGTCGAGCATGCGCCCGAGAATTGATTGATCGATCTGGACGCTCTCGACCTTGTCCATGTTCATCTCGTTGGTCTGCCGCTGGATGAGACCTTTCTTGTAGATGACCCGCCGGTCGGTGACTGCGATCTCGGTGACCCACCACCGCAACCATTGCTGGATCAGGAGAACGACCGCAACGAGCGCGAGAGCGTATGCCGTATACCGCCAAATTCCCGGCAGGAGCCGCGTTTCGCTGAGCCAGTAAGCGACCACCGCGAGAAGTGCAACCGCAGCGCCACGCCAGTAACCTATCCAATGGATGGACGAGATTTGCCGGACCTGCTCACCCGGCTGCAAGACGCGCTGAACGTAGCTCATGAACAACGATTCTCCGCTGGCGAAAACACCGTATCAGGGCGGGCGCGATGGAGGATTTGGCGGCGCTTCACTTGACCACGATCCAAGTTGTTAAGCCGGAGCCACCCCTTGATGGCCGCTTCTCGGTGGCCCATGCGGCCCTTGTTGACCGAATACTGCATTCATTGCCTTAGGTACGAGACCATAGGCAATATGGTCTAGCGCAGCCAAATGACGTGGAAGCTCTTCTTTGAGGCGCTCCTGAACACCGCGCCATGTCATGCCATTTTGTTGGAGCCTTTCGAGAAAACGTTCGTCTGCTCGAAAAGCTTCTATAGCCGCGAGTTCCTCAGAAATAAGAGCAGGTGGACTAGAAGAACGGCTTTCACCAGACTGGCCGTACCAACTGAGTGGACCAATGCCTACTTTGCCAAAGGTGCGACCTTTCCCGGACAACGGGGTCGAGAAGCCAATTCCGCCTAGCCACAAACTCAGGCGACTGCCTCCGCGGCCGAAAGTGAATGGACCCGCGCGAAGTCGAAAGCCCATAGTTGTCACCGGCGTCTAAGGTTTTGGGTCAGCGGCCCCCGCACGCGGCCACTTGTATGAAAAGCGTGCCATGCTCATCATCCTACGTTCCGTCATGGACGACAAGTACGAGTACTCCCGCGGGACTGGAGAGTTCACCGATTACCTGCGGATGTCAGCGAGGCGCGGTCCCTGGTCAATCGTTGGCTCAGGCGACCAGAGGTGGGCTGAACTGCACTATCGTCGCCGAGGCAGCGATGGCTATTGCGTGGTCAACGCCAAGCGGTCCCCGCTCGTACCATCTCCACCGCGCAAACCCAGCGTGCCCCACACTTCGAATGCTTCGTTGGACTTAGTGAACCCTCGGGGCGTCGCCGCTCCGCCAGCCTAAGAGACCCCCCAAAACACTCATTGCCAGCGGGTTTTTCGCAGACGCCCGCACATCCAGGAGATGCCGCGCGGCTGTTTCGAGTCCACAAGAACACAGTGCGCGCATGGGTCAAATCCGGACTGCCCACCACAGACGCTCGCCGCCCTATTCTCATCCTGGGTCGCGAACTCGCGCGCTTTCTCCACGAGCGTCGACAGCGAACACGCCAACAGTGTCAACCGGGCCAATTTTACTGCCTCCGTTGCCGTGCTCCCAGAGAACCGGCTTCCCGTGTAGCGGCCTACGTCCCCATCACATCGAGCTCTGGCAACCTCAGAGGCCAGTGCGGTGACTGCGGCGTCCTTATGTGGCGGCACGTGTCAGTGACAAGGTTGAGCGTTGTCGCCGGCGCAATAGACGTCACGTTCCCGGAGGCACAGCAACGCATAGAGGATAATCCCCACCACTCCCTCAACAGTGACTTGGCCGAGGAGGCCAGCACCCCATGCGAACACACAGCCCGGAAAATGAGCGCATCAAACGATCCTACTTCCTGTACTTGAAAGAGGCGCGGCGCTTGAGCGAGCACTCGATCGACGCGGCAGCGGCCGCGCTGAGCAGGTTTGAAGCGTACACGAAACACCGCGACTTCAAAGGATTTCATATCCAGCAAGGCGTGGGGTTCAAACGCAAGTTGGCCGACCAATTGAGCTCGCGCACCGGGCAGCCGCTCAGCAGCAGCACGTTATTTGCCACCCTCAATGCTCTACGCGCATTTTTTCACTGGCTCGCCGGTCAGCCCGGTTATCGCTCACACTTGACCTATGCCGATGCCGATTATTTCTCCCTCTCCGAAAAAGAGAGCCGGATCGCGAAGACCTCTTTCGCGAGGCCTGTTCCGACGACTGAGCAGATCCTTCACGTGGTGCGGGAAATGCCGAGCACGACTGACATCCACCTGCGCAACCGCGCCTTGATCGCATTTACGCTCCTAACCGGCGCTCGAGATGGCGCTCTTGCGTCGCTCAACCTCAAACACGTGGATATGGAGGAGGGACGACTGATTCAGGATGCGCGGGAGGTGCGCACCAAATTCTCCAAGACCATCACGACCTGGTTCTTTCCGGTGGGAGACGAGATCCGCCAGATCGTCGCGGACTGGGTTGGCTTCCTCATAAAGGAGAAGCTCTTTGGCCCCGCCGACCCTCTTTTTCCGGCGACGCATGTTGCGATCGGTCAAGACAACTGTTTCCAGGCCGACGGCTTGTCGCGTTCGGGCTGGTCGAACGCAACGCCGATCCGGAAAATCTTCAAGGAGGCGTTCATCAGCGCCGGCCTCCCCTATGCCAATCCACATTCGTTCCGCAACACGCTTGCCCAACTGGGCGAGCAGGTCTGCCGCACGCCCGAGGAGTTCAAAGCGTGGAGCCAGAACCTCGGCCACGAGCGGGTGATGACGACGTTCTCCAGCTACGGTCAAGTCGCCGATGCACGGCAACGCGAACTCATGCGTGGGTTGGCCCGCACGCCCGAGAGTGCGCCCGACAGGGAGCGCATTCTCAGCGAACTCTGGCGGGTTCTGGAGACCGTAAAGTGAGGCGTTGGTGTAGAGGGACAGAGAACTGGCCAATTGAGGCATGCCAGAAAATGTCAGCTCTCTGCCACGCACCGATAGGAGGCTGACCAATTTGGGCAGCAAAGTGCGCGGAACAGATATTATTCTGTCGGCACCTCAGGTCCGTGCCGCGCGAAGTCTTCTGGGCTGGTCACGCCGCGAACTTGCGATCGTGTCCGGCGTCTCATCCGGCACGATCAAGGCCATAGAGCAGGGCGCGACCGATCCGCGTCTGTCGACGCTGCGTAAGCTCGCGCGAACATTCAAAGCGCACAGGGTCGAGTTTCTGTTTGAGGGAGGCCGAACGGGCGTGGTGATCGCCATGACGCCCGGCTTAGACCAGCGACGCAAAGTTGCCCGCAACATTCCGGGTCATGTCAAGCCGACGGAACAAGATGAAACGATTTGCGAAGTGAATGCCCCGAAGACATCGGAACTCAAGCCTCTGGACATCTCCTGCGTCGGTCGCGCCGCGGTGCCGATGGGAGAGAGACAGTTCTCGTCGACAATCGCCGCTTTTACAGCTCTCGTACCCGCGATCGTTATTACGACGCCTATGTCGACCTGCCGCCACCGGTCGTGCGCATTCCACGGGCCAAGTACATTGTCGATGATGATGAGGCGTCGGAGGAGGACATCTACGAAGCCCTCAACGCTCCTCCTATCGAGCGACTTCAGCGGGGATATGCCCTTGAAGAGGTGCGAGAAAGTCGCTGGCTGCGCGAGCGCATGCGTCGCGTGGACCTCAATGCAATAAATTTTGCATTCGCCTCGTGGGAGGTTGATGAGAGTCAGTATGACAAGCTTGAGCGCGTCGCTCAAGCTGTTCAGCGCATCTTGAAGCGCAACCCTGATGAAGTGTTCCTCATCGAAGGTCACACCGATGCAGTTGGTTCGGACATCGATAATCTGTCGCTGTCTGACAGGCGTGCGGAATCCGTAGCCATCATTCTGTCCGACACGTTTCGGGTGCCGCCGGAAAATCTGACTACACAAGGTTACGGAGAGCAGTATTTGAAGGTGCCGACGGAGGGCCCTTCGCGGGAAAACCGTCGCGTTGCCGTCCGCCGTATTACGCCGCTGCTCTCCCGCAGCGATTGATACTTTGCTGTGTCGATGAGACGGGTTTGCAACTTCCGAGGCGTTTCGCCCTACGCCTCATAATTTAACGGCGCCAGAGCGGTGACACACTGGCTCGAGGGGGGCACGCCGACGCCGAAGCGACTCTCGATGGCGCGATGATCGAGGAAAACGATGCAAAAGCCCGCCGTCTGAGGCGGGCTTTTTCATTGAGCGCGGATACCGCAAAGCGATAACCGGTGAGTGTCGAGATGCTCCGCACATCGACAAGCCGGCAGACCAATCAGCATTCCCTCCAATTTGCCAACGCAGACGCCAAGAGGATTGTAAACCTTCGATCGATCGATCGACTGCACACGAAGCAGAGGTCTCTTCCCTGCCATAATACCACTCGCAT
>DATBSP010000152.1:0-63107 GCA_036559705.1 Hyphomicrobium sp. | reverse complement strand
CGATAGAGAAAGATCAGCGCGCGATTGACCGGATTTTTCGCCTCAGGCGCGATGTTGCCGCGCACGAAGACGACCATCAGAGCGGGAACCAGCGTCACCGAGAGCAGCGCCGCCGCCGCCATGGCGAAGGTCTTCGTATAGGCGAGCGGCGCGAACAGCCGTCCCTCCTGCGCCTCCAGCGTGAAGATCGGCAGGAAGGACACGGTGATGACGAGCAAGCTGAAGAACAGCACCGGCCCGACTTCGCTCGCCCCCTCGATCACTATGTCGATGCGAGGCTTTTCTGGCGGCGCGCGCTCCAGATGCTTATGGGCGTTCTCGATCATCACGATCGCGGCGTCGACCATCGCGCCGATGGCGATGGCGACGAGCGCGCTGCGCAGATGCAGGAGAAAGAGCGCGCAGACGAGGGCGACGATGACGCTCTCCTCCCTTCGCCCGCTGCAAATTTGTAAGCGCTGTTTTCAGGGCACGTCTTTGACGGCGGATTGCGCATAGGCCCACGGCATCAGTTCGTCGAGTTTGCTGGCGAGATGACCTTCGACGATCTTCGTGAGGACGTCGGCCATGTAGACCTCCGGATCGACGCCATTGAGCTTGCAGGTTTCGACGAGCGAGGCGACAACCGCCCAATTTTCGGCTCCGCCGTCTGAGCCCGCGAAGAGAGCGTTCTTGCGATTGAGCGCGATGGGGCGGATGACGCGCTCGACGATGTTGGAGTCGATCTCGATGCGCCCCTCGTCGAGGAAGCGCGTCAGGCCGTACCAGCGCGAGAGCGCGTAGCGGATCGCCTCGGCGAGCTTGGTCTTCTGGCGGATCAGCGCGAGCTTTTCACGCAGCCATGGCTCCAGGGCGTCGAGGATGAGGCGGGATCTTTCCTGTCGCGTGGCGCGCCGGTCATCCGGGCTCTGCCCGCGGATGTCGCTCTCAATGGCGTAGAGGGCGCCAATGCGCTCGAGCGCTTGCGTAGCGATCGGCGCCGGGCCGGCGGCGGCGAGTTCGTAGAAGCGCTGGCGCACGTGAGACCAGCAAAACGCGAGCGACACGCTGTCGGTATTCTCAACAACGAACTTTACGTCGGACGCCTCGTTTGGAACCGCCTCCGCTATCTGAAGGACCCAGACACCGGGAAGCGCGTTTCGCGTCTCAATCCCGAATCCGAATGGATCGTTCAGGACGTGCCTGAGCTACGCATTGTCGACCAAGAGCTCTGGGACAAGGTAAAAGGACGCCAGCAGATGCTCACCTGTGAGCCCACTGCATCCGGCGAGAACGCAATGAACGGTCGCAGGCGCCCGAAGCATCTCTTCGCCGGTCTCGTGAAGTATGGATGCTGTGGCGGCGGCTACACGATCATATCGAAGGACCTGCTGGGCTGCGCGACAGCGCGCAACAAGGGCACCTGCGAAAATCGTTTGAACATCCGGTGCGACGCGCTGGAGGCTTCAGTGCTGAGCGGCCTGCGGACGCACCTAATGGAGCCTGGGTTGTTCAAGGAGTTCTGCGACGAATTCACCCGCGAGGTGAATAGGCTTCGGAGCGAGCGGGGGGCCGATCTGGAGGCGCGCAAACGCGAATTGGAGCGCGTGGACCGCGAACTCGATAAAGCAATCCAGGCCATCCTCGACGGCGTGCCCGGCGCCAAGTTGAAAGATCGGATCGGAGCGCTCGACGCCCGCAAGGCCGAGTTGATCGGCCTGCTTGCGAACGCCGAGGAGCCGCCGCCGCTTTTGCATCCGAACATGGCCGAGATTTTTCGCCAACGCATTTCCGCGCTCCACGAGAGCTTGCAGGGCGAGGATGGGAAGGCCGAGGCGGCGGAACTGTTCCGCACGCTCGTCGACCAAGTGACGCTGGTTCCCGAGGACGACCGGCTAGCGATCGTGCTGCGAGGGGATCTTGCGGCGATGCTTCGATTTGCGTTGGGCAAGAGAAACCCCGCCCTTGTTACGGAGGGCGGGGTTTTGGAAAGCTTGCTATCGCAAGAATCGTTGGTTGCGGGGACCGGCGTTGGCCAGAACTTGCATCCCTCGCAAGTTGAGATGGTTGCGGGAGGGCGCAACCATCAGAACTTGCGGACACAAAAAAGCCGCCCGGTCGGGGCGGCTGATCTGCGCGATTTGGTATCGCAATTTGAGATGGTTGCGGGGGCACGCAACCATCTCAAATTGCTGTTTCGGGCCGCTGCATGAGGGTTTGAATCGTCGACTGCCTCCGAAGTTGGAGGCCACATGTTCGAAACGTGTCGGGTGCGCCAGGTTTTCTCCTACGACACAATGCGATAGCGACCGGGGTCCGCAGGCGCGGCTTTCTGAAGCGGTGCTCTCCGTCAACCCGGGTGGCGGGCCATGAAGTCGAGGATCAGTCCGGCCAGTTCGTCTTCTTCTCGTCCATGACGAAGCGCCCGGCATCGAGGTTATGGATCTCGGCATCGGGCAGGTCGCGGCGATAGGCTTCGGCGCCGGCGGCGATGAACGAGGGATCGTTGACACCCCAGGCGATCAGTGTCGGCGGCCTGTGTTCGCGCAGCCAGGCCTGCCACCGAGGGCAGAAGGCGACATTGGTGCGGTAGTCGTAGAGCAGCGCCGCCTGAATCTCGCGCTGGCTCGGCTGGGAGAGATGGTTGAACTCATCGGTCCAGCGTAAACGGTGTGCCGTCGGCACTTTGACTAGCTTGCTCAAAATTGGACGTGATCATTTGCCATTCGCTGACGCTGGTGATAAAGGCGCGTCATGGAATTTGTTCGCGCTTTCACTTTGATTATTATCACCATTCATTGAGTGGTGGGTTAAGCGCGTCATATTTCCAGACAAAGCAACCCGCCGCGAGGCGGGTTTTGTTTTTCCGCTCGCGGCCATTTTGGAGTCCAGAATGTCCGACCATCCTTTGAAAGCCCTTATCGAATCTGCAGACCGTTCCATATCGGCCAAAGACTTCGACGGCTTGATGCGATTTTACACCGATGATGCCACCTTGGTGGTCAAGGCAGGCATGTACGCCAAAGGCAAAGACCAGATCAGGAAAGCGTTCGAAGCAATCTCAGCTCATTTCCAAGGTAAATTGAAAGTCCGCCAAGGGAAGATGGAGATGATTGAGGGCGGAGACACAGCGCTGGTCATCATGGAAACCTGGTTGGATACCGTCGACGAAAGCGGCATTGCGACGTCGACGGTACGACGTGCCACCTATGTGTTTCGTCGGGACTCGTCTGGCACCTGGTTATGCGCTGTAGACAATTCCTACGGCACGGCTCTCCTCGATAGCTGAGAAGGCTCCCGGCCCGGTGCCCGCGCTGGGTCGGGGGACAGCGTCCCGGTTGGCGCAGATTACGTTGCCGCATACTTCCACGGCAGAAGCTCATCGATCCGGCTCTGTTTATGGCCGTTGAAAATGGCGATGAACGTGGCGGTCAGGTAGGCCTGTGGATCAATCGAATTGAGCTTGGACAAAGAGGCAGTCGGATTCACTCAACTCTTTCCGTCGTTCTCCTCCACGCGGGCTGCGCGCGTTTTCGTTCTGAACGATCTATTTGTAGCTTCTCAAGCGCGAGGCAAGGGATTCGCGAAATTGCTACTGGCCGCAGCCTGCGATTATGGGCAGAGTGTGGGAGCGATCAGGCTTTCGCTATCGACAGCCGTAGACAATGATAGCGCGCAGAGCTTGTATGAAGGAGCGAGCTGGATCAGAGACAACCAGTTCTACGGTTAGACGGTCAGCCTCATTTAACAGTCGTCTTTTCGTGGAAGCTGACCGGAGAAGAGTTCTGTAGTTCCGCGTCTTCACACAACAAACCAAAAGCTGCCAATGTCGCACGTGCCGCGGGCCACAGTGCGCTGCGGTTCGGCAACACCTTGGCCATCGAGTTAAGCCCGACCAGGAAGGTTTTCAGTGCGAGAGCGGTTGCGGTAATATCCGCGTCGCGCGGAAGTTCGCCCCGGGCGACAGCAGCCTTCAACAATGTCTCAATCCGCTCCAGACGCGCGATCATGTGCGCGGCGACCTTGGGGCCGATTTCGGCATCAACATTGCACAACGCGCCGACGCTGTTGACCGCCAGGCACCCTTTCGCGTCGGGATCGAGAGTAAGGCTTTCACAGATCGTCTTGAATGTCGCGGTTATAAGTGCGCAGACGCTACCTTCTAGCGGCACCGCCGCCAGCGCGCGGTCAGGCGAACGTTCAAGATAGCGCTCAAACGCCTCCATGAACATGGCCTCTCGGCTCTCGAAGGCATTGTAAAAGCTTGAGCGGGTGATCCCCAATCGCTCGGAGAGCGCCTTGACCGAGTTCGCTTGATAGCCCTCGCGCCAAAACGCCACGAGCGCCTCGTCAAGCGCCGCGTCTCGGTCAAATTGCGAGGGCCGTCCGGATTTCGACATTTATTTTGTTCACCTGTGGACAAAAACGATTGGCTATTTTATACAGCTGTGTACATAACGCATCTACCCCCCTCTGTCGAGGGGGCGGCATCGTTAGCGCTTCATGTCGTTCGTGCAGAAAGGAACCCGAAAGTGGCAGCATTTTTTATCGTCACAACCACCGTCAAGGACCCAGATTCCTACCAAACCTATGTTCAAAGCGTCGGCCCCACGTTGGCGCCCTTCGGAGGTAAGGCGTTGTTGCGCGGCAAAGCCGTTGGGGCCTTGGCCGGTGTGCTGACGCATCAGACGGTCGGTATAATCGAATTTCCCGACATCGACGCGCTCAACGCCTGGCATGCATCCGAGGCCTACCAGGCGCTCATTCCTTTGCGCAGCCGGGCCGCCGACATGACCATCACCAGCTACGTCGTCCCCGCGTGATTTCAAGATAACTCCCAAGAAGGACAACACATGTTTACGTATCACGACAAGAATACGGCGCCGGCCGCGTCCGTCCCCTTCATCGATGGCGCGCAGGCCATGTTTGGTTTCGTGCCGAATTTGCACAAAATCCTGGCTGAATCGCCTGCCGCGCATGAGGCCTATTCGACGCTTTACAAGCTGGCGACCGAGAAGACGAACCTCACGCCCGTCGAAGTTCAGGTCGTCATGATGACGTCGAATTATCACAATCGCTGCCATTACTGCATGGCAGGCCATTCGATGATCATGACGATGCTGAAGGCGCCGCAGGATATCATCACCGCACTGCGTGAGGGCAAGCCCCTTGCCGACGCGAAGCTCGAAGCGTTGCGCGTTTTTGCCAGCAAATTGCTGGAGCAACGCGGTCACGTGGGGGACCAGGCACTAAACGCTTTTCTGGCTGCCGGTTACACCAAGGCCCAGGTGCTTGACGTACTCGTCTGTCTTTCGACCAAGGTGCTTTCGAACTTTACCAATGCTCTAGCCCATACGGAAGTCGACGCGCCGATGAAGGCGATGGCCTGGACGCCTCCGGCGGTCTGAAACTCACGCTTCGCGTGCAGGATCTACACGCGCGCGCGAAGCACACCACTTCACTTGAGCCGCATTTTCCTGAAATTTTTGCCGCTCCCGAGTAACAGTCGCCGCGCCGTTTCTCTCCTTAATAATACGGCCCGGATGTTCCGGCGTCGCAGCAGCAAGGAGCTGAGTTTCATGAAGACCTTCGACGTACAATGCATCGGGATCAACAAGCCGGCCGACACCATATTCGCGTTCGTTGCCGAACCCTCCAACCTCCCCAAATGGACTAATGCTTTCAAGAGCGCTGATTCCAGCTCAGCCGAGCTGGTTACCCCCAACGGCACCGTGCCGATCTCGTTGCAAACCATTACCCATGACGGCCACGGCACCATCGACTGGAAGATGAGCTTTCCCGATGGTGCCGTTGGCATGGCCTATTCGCGAGTCACCCCCGACGGGGCCGATCGTGCGGTCTATAGCTTTGTGCTCATGGCACCGCCGGTTCCGCTCGAAATGCTCGAAGGCGCTTTGGGTGCGCAGATGGAAACCTTGGCCAAGGAGTTGAAGACTTTGAAGAGGCTTCTCGAAGCATGATCAGGCTTGATGCCCAACAGGTCGTAGCGGCGCGGGAGGGAAACCGCGCCGCCCTTGAGGCTGTCGTTCGCGCAGCCGAAAGCCCGGTCTTCAATTTGGCGATGCGGATGCTTGCCAACCGCGCCGATGCCGAGGACGCGACGCAGGAAATTCTGGTGAAGATTATCACCAATCTTGGCGCGATCCGCGATGTGGAGGCAGCTGGCGGCTGGGCGTTGCGCGTTGCCTGCCGGCATTTGCTTCATGAGAGGAAGCGCGGCGCGATCGAGGCTATGCGGCTGACGTTCCAGGGATTCGCCGCCGATCTGGAAACAGGGCTGTCCCCGCTCGCGGATCATGGCTTGAACGAAGTCGAAGAAAAACTCGCCATCGATGAGGTAAGAATCGGCTGCACGCTGGCCATGCTGATCTGTCTGTCGCGAGAGCTTAGGATCGCCTACATCCTCGGCGACATCTTCGAAGTCACCGATACCGAGGCGGCCGAAATTCTGGATATCGATCCTGCGGCCTATCGGCAGCGGTTGCGCCGGGCGCGTGGTGCGGTGACCACCTTCGTTCAGAGCCGTTGCGGGCTGGTGTCGGAACTCGCGGCATGCCGATGCGAGCGACGGGTCGGTCAGGCGCTGAAGATCGGCCGGGTTGTGAAAGGACAACCAGATCTATCGGCGAGCTTGGGCGATATACCCAGCGTTGCCGAAATCCGCGGCCGCATCGAGGTGATCGAGCGTGAGCGCACCTCCGCGGCACTCATGCGCTCGACCCCCCAATTCACCAGCCATTTGGGCGAGCTCGTAATGTCCCTAGTGGACGCGAAAACTTCGGATTCTAGCTTATAGAAATAGGATTCACGGCAGCAATATATAGGAAAACTCATGTACAGTTTGGCTAAGAGCGTGATTTCGGACTTGGGTCTCTGTGATATTCGACCGCCCCGATTAGGGCTGAATATTCGTACCACGATGTTTATCGTCAATTTTCATTTTTGAAAATGCCGCCATGCCCGTGCAGATCCGTCACATCCAGTTTGTAATTGCGGCAGCGGATTATGGTAGCTTTCGCCGGGCTGCGCTGGCGCTGGGCGTACAGGAATCAGCGATCAGCCGCCGAATCCGCGAGTTGGAGGAACGGTTAGGTACAACGATGTTTGTGCGTTCTTCCTGCGGAGTAAGATTGACCCACGCCGGAATGCAGTTTGTTCAGCGTGGGCGAAAGGCTCTAGCGGAGATTTGCCTAGCTAAGACTGAGGTTGGCGCGATCGGTCGCGGGGAAGACGGAAACGTTAGAATTGGGATATTCTCATCACTGGCATCCGGATTTCTATCCGATCTGATTCTGTCCTTTGGTGAGCGCTACGGAACCGTCAAACTGACATTTACAGACGGCAATCCCGCCGAGCATGCGGTCGCAATCCGTCGGCGCCGACTCGATGTTGCCTTCGTCACCGGAACAGCCAAGTGGGAGGGTTGTGATAGCCTGCATCTTTGGTCTGAGCGGGTCTATGCCGTGCTACCGTCTAGCCACCAGTTTGCTAATGCCTCGCAAATCACATTCAAAGATATAGAAGGTGAGTCCTTCATCGTCAGCGAAAGCGCTCCGGGCCAAGAGATCCATGACTATCTAGTGAAGCGGCTCGCAGATCTGGGCCGTCACCCAGAAATCGATCAACAAGCTGTAGGCAGAGATAATCTGATGCACTTAGTGGCGTTAGGACGCGGACTGACGATTACGAGCGAGGCGACGACGGCAGCACAGTTTCCCGGTGTCGTTTTTCGACCCATTGTTGGGGAAACCCTGCCATTTTCAGCGGTTTGGTTGGGGGAAAATGACAATCCGGCATTTCGGAATCTGCTAGCCCTCGCGCACTCCATAGCAAGTCCAAAAGAAACGCCCGAGATCAGAAGTGGTAGTGCGCCAGGGCTCAGGTCCGCCGCATCTTCGCAAATCCGCGATCTGTCGCGATGAAGCGCTCAAGCATGGGCACAATTAGCCGGACGGGATCGCCCGGCGGATGGCCGCTCTCGCGGCCGAGGATTTCGGCATAGGCGGTCAGATCGCGGTGCAGGCTGGCAGGCAGCTCCAGCGTGACCTTGACGGGTTTGTCATCAGCGATCGGACCAAGTTTCAACTTCGCCATGTCAGCCTCCATAGGGTTCGAGCACGAGATCGCGGGTAACGATGACGCGGACGGGGAAGCCCGGCCGGATCGTTAGTGTCGGCGCAATGTTGAGCTGGCGGCTGACAATCTGCTGGCCCGTCTGACTGATGCTGTCGCCAGCGCCTTGGCGCAGGGCACGGACGATCTCGCTCTCCTCGCTGGAGGAGCCCGTCTGTGTGCCTATGCTGAGCAGCGTCGAGAGCGCGGCGGCCTTGAACAGTTCGCCCCAGTGATAATCGACGCCATCCTCCAGGCCGGCGTAGCCTTGCGTGTCCGTGCCCGGCTGGCGTTCCAACGCGATCGAACGGCCGTTCGGGAAGATCAGCCGGTTCCAGACGAGCAGGATGCGGCGCTGGCCGAAACCGACGCCGTTGTCATACTGACCGATGACGCGCGTGCCCTGCGGGATGAGAAGGATGCGTCCGATCGGGCTGTCATAGATGTTCTCCGTCACCTGCGCCGTGATCTGCCCGGGCAGGTCGGAACGAATGCCGGTGATGAGCGCGGCGGAAATCACCGCCCCGGCCTGAAGGATGTTCGCCGATGCCGGAGCGGCGACGCGATCGGTCGAGACGGTGCGTTTGTCGGGCGTCTGGTTGAGGAAGGCGAGTTGCCGGTCCTGCGCCGAGGGCGTCGCTGGCTGCGGCGCGAGGCCGAGACTGGTCAGATCCGGCAGCGGTGTCGTTGCGTTCGCCGTCGTGGTGGCGGGCGACGCCATGCTGCGTGTCTCGGTCGAAGTGAAGAGGCGCGCGGTCCTCGCTGCCTCCAGCTCCTGCAATCGACGCTGCTCCTCGGCGCTGAGGCCTGGCTGCACGGCAGGGGTGCCGATCCGTGACGGCGTCACGGGCTGGCCGCGGTTCTGCGCATCGAGGATCGGGCGGCCGAGATCGCCCGGCAGCGGTGGGCCGAGCACCGGGCCGGTATAGTCCTTCGGCAGGGTGTTGAGGCCGTCGGGTGTTGTCCGGTTGTCGGTTGAATACAGCTCCTCGTTCGACCGGCCGCCATGCTGGACTTGAAGCGCATAGATCAACGCGCCTCCGATACCGACGCCGGCGACCAGGCCGAGACCGGCCAGCACCTTGCGCGAGAGCCGGGTGACGCGCGGCGGCTCGGGACGCAGCCGCATGGGCGCGGCCGGTTCGCCGGTCAGCGGCCGGGCGTCATCGTCAGACTCCGGCTGGGGTTCCAGCCCGGACTTGCGGCCTTCCTCCTTATCGGGATCGATCTCGCTCACGACGCAGGCCTCCCGTCGGTCCGGGAGACGCGCACTCGCTTCTGGTTCTTGTCCGCGCCGAAGCGCAGCTCGGCGGCGGCGAACAGCCGATCGATGATCATGTAGTTGCCACGCACCCGGTAGTTCACCAGCTCGGACGTGTCGCCCTCGGGGCCGACGACGAAGAGCGGCGGCATCTCTCCCTGGCCGATGCCGCGCGGGAATTCGATGAAGACCTGTTTGCCGTCGTCGAAGGCGTGCAGTGGCCGCCACGGCGCGCGATCGCCCGTCACCTCGTAGCGGAAATTGACGCGGGACAGATCGACGCCACTGGCGACCGGCTGTGCGGCCTGGGCCTCCGCATTCTGGCGACGCAGCGCGATGAGCTGGTCCTGTGGATACTGCCAGGAGACCGAGGCCATGTAGGTCTTCTCGGTCGAGCGCAGTTCCATGTGATAGGTGCGCAGGTTGGTGTTGATGACGAGGTTGGTCATCAGCTCCGTGCGCGTGGGCTTCACCAGGATGTGGATCTGCTTGGTCGCGCCCGTGCCGCTCTCGGTGTCGCCGATGATCCAGCGCACCGTATCGCCGGCAGCGACCGGGCCGGAGCCAACCAGCGTTTCGCCGGGCTGGAGCGCGATGTCGGTGATCTGCCCGACGGCGGTATAGACCTGATAGAGCGCGCCTTGGGTGAAGGGATAGACCTGCATGGAATTGATGAAGCCGTCACGGACGGGCTGGATGCGGGCGGCGGCGTTTGCCTGATTGACGCGGGCGGCGGGATCAGTCGGCTCCGGCGTCCGGCGTGAGGCTTCGACCGGCTTCATCTGGCCGGGAAGCGGCAGAGGCTTTGGCAGTTCGACCACCGTGACGGGCGCGGGCGGATCGACCGCCTGCACGGCGGGCGCGGCATCGTCATAGGAGATTTCCGGGGGCTTATGAGCCGTAGCGCAGCCGGCAAGCGCCGAGGTGCAAACGAGGAGAGCCGAGAAAGCGGATTTACGGAATGCCGGCCTCCCGGCGGCGCGGAAGGTCGGTGTCATTGTCCAAGCTCCTTCGACCAGTTGATCGCGTTGACGTAGATTCCAAGCGGATTGGCCCGGAGTTTTTCGGGGTCGCGTGGTATCTGCACCGTGACGGTGAGGATGGCGGACCACCGTTCGGTCGAGGAAAGCGAGCCGTCCTGATAGTGGCGCTCGATCCACGCGACACGGAACGAATCCGGCGAGGCGCGGATCACGCTGGAGACTTCAATGGCGATCTGCTGCTTGCCGACTTTGGTGAAGGGGTCGTTGGCGCGGGCATAATCGTTGAGCGCCAAGGCCCCGGCCTGCGTGGTGAAATCGTAGGCCCGGAGCCAGTTCTGCCGGACGATGATCGCGTCGGCCGGGATCGAGCGGACCTCTTCGATGAAGCGGGCGAGATGAAAGGCGATCTGCGGATCGGTCGGCCGATAGTCAGCGACAGCGGCCGCGACCGCCTGTGCCTGGCCGAGTTTGTCGACCTGCACGACCCACGGCACGATCGAGCCGCTCATCGACTGCCAGACCAGTGCGGCCGACAATCCAGCCGAGAGCGCCAGCGAGCCGAAGGCCATGAAGCGCCAGTTGCGGGCCTGCACGCGGGCGGAACCGATGCGGTCGTCCCAGACCTGGGCCGCGCGCTGGTAGGGCGTCTCGGGTTGTGGTGATTTGCCATAATGGGTGGCCGGTCGTTTGAACATCGTTAGTCGCTTTCGGAGAGGTTGACGGAAGAGCCGCCGCCATGGCTGTCGCCCGACTTGACCGCGTGAGCCGCGGCCTGGACGCCGTGCGACATATGCTGCGAACGCTTCATGCGCTTGGCCCAGGCGGGTGGGCCGTCGGTGGCGGAAGATGGGGATGCGGCAGCGGCCGGGGGCGCTTCGGCTTCGGCGTCCTGCGGACCACCGCCGATGGTGCCGGCAGTGGACGATCCGCCGGTCACTTCGAAGGCTGCACGCGCACCAGACTGGTAGCTGGACTTGAGGCTATCGGCTGCCTGGGAAGCGGCGCGTTTCAACGGCGAGGCTGCGGCCTGCGCACCGGCATTGGCGACATTGCCAAGCCCTGACGCCACAGCCGATGCGCCGGATTGGCCAGCAGCACCCAGGCTGTAGGCGGTCGATGCGCCGCCCGCGAGCGCGGCCCCGCCACGGGCAGCGGCAGCGGCGCTGCCAGCAAGGGCGGCCCCACCAGACGCGACGGCGCCTATCGTGGCCGCACCCGCCGCGACCATGCCGCCAGCAGCAAGGCCAGTGCCAACCGCCGCACCCGCGCCAAGCTGCGGACCACCTGAGACCAGGCCATTGGCGATGCCGGGACCAAAGATGCCGAGGCCGAGCAGCGACAGTGCCGCGAGCACGATCGCCATGGCGTCATCGATCGAGGGCGTCGCGCCGCCGAACCCGGCGGTGAACTCGGAGAACAGCGTCGAGCCGATGCCGATGATGACGGCGAGCACCAGCACCTTGATGCCGGATGAGATCACGTTGCCAAGCACGCGTTCGGCCATGAAGGCGGATTTGCCGAACAGCCCGAAGGGGATCAGCACGAAGCCCGCGAGCGTCGTCAGCTTGAACTCGATCAGCGTCACGAAGAGCTGGACGGCAAGGACGAAGAAGGCGAGCAGCACCAGCATCCAGGCAAACAGCATGCAGGCGATCTGGATGAAGTTCTCGAAGAAGGACCAATAGCCCATCAGATTCGAGATGGAATCGAGCAGCGGGCGGCCGGCATCGAGGCCGGTCTGCGCCACCTTGCCGGGGCGAAGAAGATCGGTGACGGTAAAGCCCGTGCCGGATGCCTTCAGGCCAAGGCCGGCAAAACTCTCGAAGACGATCCGGGCGAGATTGTTCCAGTTGCCGATGATGTAGGCGAAAACGCCGACGAAGAGCGTCTTCTTGACCAGGTGGGCAATGATGTCCTCATCGGCGCCCCACGACCAGAAGAGGGCTGCCAGCACCACGTCGATGACGATCAGCGTGGTGGCGATGAAGGCGACCTCGCCGCCGAGCAGGCCGAAGCCGCCGTCGATGTAGCGGGTGAAGACCTCGAGGAAATGGTCGATGACGCCGGTGCCGCCCATGTCAGTGCGCTCCCGGCCGGACGGGTTCGGGCTGTGCGACCGGCGCGGTGTCCTTGGGCGCGGGCGCGCTTTCCTTCTTGGCCGGGGCTTCGGCCGGGAAGAGAGTCGTCGGCGCTTCCGGTGCCAACGTCCTCGTCCCGCTCGGTTGGGAAGGCTTCGGGCTTTGGCCCAGAAATCGGTCGCGGGCCTTGGCCCAGACATCGAGGCAGGCGGGATCGCGGGTCGCCGCTTCGCCCATGTCGCGGCACTGCCGCAAGACCTGGCGAAGCGCATCGGTGTCGTTGCGCTCGTGGACGAGCGTGCGGACCTGCGGCTCCTCGGGCTTGCGGGTCAGTTCCATGACCGTGGCGGTGATGGCGACGCCGACGAAGACGACGGCACCGAGCCGGGCGAGCATCTTGCCGTCCATGGCGATCCCCCTCAGTTGCTGCCGGGGAACATCCGGGCGTTGCCCGGCTGGTAGCCCGTGCCCGGCGTCAGGAAGCGGCGACGCTGTTCGCGGCCCTGTTCCGCCGCAGCCGCCTGTTCGGCCGATTGCAGCGCCTGCGCGCGACCGTTCGCCGCGACGACGGCAGTGAGGTCGGCGAGCTGCTGGGCCTGAAGGGCGAGGAGCTGGTTGCCGGCCTGCGTCGCCTGAAGCGCGCCGGTGGCGCCTTGGCTCTGGCCGACGAGCGCGGACATCTGGGCGCGGTTGGTGTCGATGTTGCCGACGACGCCAGCCTGCACCTTCATGGCGTCCTGCAGACTGCCCACCGTGTTCTGCCAGCGCGATCTGGCGTCGGCGACGAGCTGCGCGTCCGACGCGGAGAGCGAGACGTTGGCGTATTTTTGGCTGAACGCCTGGTCGATCTGCTGGACATTGTAGGCGATGTTCTGGGCCTGGCTCAGAAGCTGCTGCGTGCGCTGCACGGACTGCTGGAGCTGTTGCAGCGAGGAATAGGGCAGGCTCGCGAGGTTGCGGGCCTGGTTGATGAGCATCTGCGCTTCGTTCTGAAGCTGCGTGATCTGCTGGTTGATCTGCTGGAGCGCGCGGGCCGCCTGAAGGACGTTCTGCGCGTAGTTTGTGGGATCGAAGACGATGATGGCGTGAGCCGGTGTCGCCAGTACGAGCGCGACGGTGACAGGAGCGGTAAGCAGCGCAGCAGCGAGCCGCACTGCGCGTAAACGGCGCAGTTTCATGATGGTGTCTCCAGGTTGGTGAGGTTGGGAATGAGGTCGGCGGCCCAGTCAGTGCCGCGGTGGCGTAGCCAGGCGTCGAGGAAGCCGTCCGGACCCTGCTCGGCAGTGATGCGGGCGATCGCCGCCTGATCGGTCTTGGAGGATGCGGCGCAGAGCGCCAGCGCCACCTCCGACAGGCCCAGCTCGAACAGCCGGTTGCCTCGTCGGGACTGGCAGTAATAGTCGCGCTTCGGCAAGGCCCGCGCGAGGATTTCGATCTGGCGATCGTTGAGACCGAAACGGCGATAGATGGTGGTGATCTGCGGCTCAATCGCCCGTTCGTTTGGCAGCAGGAGCCGGGTCTGGCAGCTCTCGATGATGGCGGGCGCGATGGCGCTGCCGTCGATATCCGAGAGGCTTTGCGTGGCGAAGATGACGGAGGCGTTCTTCTTCCTGAGCGTCTTCAGCCACTCGCGGAGCTGGCCGGCGAAGCCCTCGTCATCAAGCGCCAGCCAGCCTTCATCGACGATGATGAGGGTTGGTGAGCCGTCGAGCCGATCTTCGATCCGGTGGAAGAGATAGGCGAGCACGGCGGGCGCGGCGTCGGTTCCGATCAGACCTTCGGTCTCGAAGGCCTGGACCGTCGCGGTGCCGAGATGTTCGCTCTCGGCGTCGAGCAACCGGCCCCATGCGCCGCCGATGCAATAGGGGCGGAGCGCCTGCTTCAGGTCGTTGGACTGGAGCAGAACGCAGAGGCCGGTGATAGTGCGTTCTTCGACCGGCGCCGAAGCCAGCGAGGTCAGCGCCGTCCAGATGTGCTCCTTCACCTCCGGCGAGATGGTGACGCCTTCGCGCAGGAGGATGGCGACGATCCAGTCGGCGGCCCAAGCGCGTTCGCTCGTCTCCCCAATGCGCGCCAGCGGTTGAAGGCTGACGGAGGTCTCCGAGCCGTCCGTCAAGCCGCCACCGAGATCGTGCCAGTCGCCGCGCATGGCGAGTGCTGCAGCGCGGATCGAGCCGCCGAAGTCGAAGGCGAAGACCTGTGCGCCGGCGTAGCGGCGGAACTGCAGGGCCATCAGTGCCAGCAGCACGGACTTGCCCGCGCCGGTTGGGCCGACGACGAGGGTGTGGCCGACATCGCCGACATGAAGGGAAAACCGGAACGGGGTGGAGCCTTCGGTCTTGCCGAAGAGCAGTGGGGGCGCTGCAAAATGCTCGTCCCGTTCCGGCCCCGCCCACACCGCCGAAAGCGGGATCATGTGGGCGAGATTGAGCGTGGAGATCGGCGGTTGCCGGACATTGGCGTAGACATGGCCCGGCAGGCTGCCGAGCCAGGCGTCCACGGCGTTGATGGTCTCGGCCATCGCGGTGAAGTCGCGGCCCTGGACGACCTTTTCGACCAGCCGCAGCTTCTCGTCGGCGATGCGCGGATCGGCGTCCCACACTGTCACGGTGGCGGTGACATAGGCGATGCCCGCATAGTCGGCGCCGAGTTCCTGCAGCGCGACGTCGGCGTCCGCGGCCTTGTTTGCCGCATCGGTATCGACCAGCACGGAGGCCTCGTTGGTCATCACCTCCTTGAGGATCGCGGCGATGGACTTGCGCTTGGCGAACCATTGCCGCCTTATCTTGGTGAGCAACTTGGTGGCGTCCGTCTTGTCGAGCAGGACCGCGCGGGTGGACCAGCGATAGGGAAAGGCCAGCCGGTTCAGCTCGTCGAGCAGGCCCGGCGTGGTCACGGTCGGAAAGCCGGTGATGGTGAGGACGCGCAGATGCGACGTGCCCAATCGTGGTTCCAGCCCGCCGGTGAGCGGCTGATCCGCGAGCAACGCATCGAGATAGATCGGCGTTTCGGGGACGCGGACACGGTGGCGATGCGTGGAGACGCAGCCATGCAGATAGGTCAGCGTCTCGCCGTCATCGAGCCAGCGGCATTCCGGCATGAAGGCTTCGATCAACCGCAGCAGGCGATCGGTGCGGTCGGCGAAGGTGGTCAGCACCTCGTTGGGGTCGATGCCGGTCTTCTCGCGGCCCTCATAGAGCCAGGTTTCCGCGCGGGCGGCGTCCTCGGCCGGTGGCAGATAGGTGAAGGTCAGGAAATAGCTGGATTCAAAGTGCGCCCCGGCTTCTTCGAAATCGGCCTTGCGCTCGGCATCGACCAGCGCGGAGGCTGAATCCGGGAAGGTACTGTTTGGATAGCTGGCGGCGGCATGGCGCTGCGCCTCCACGAAGATCGCCCAGCCGGAGCCGAGACGGCGGAAAGCGTTGTTGAGGCGGCCGGCGACGGCAACCAGCTCGGCGGGTACGGCGCTGTCGAGGTCCGGTCCCCGGAACCTCGCGGTGCGCTGGAAGCTGCCGTCCTTGTTGAGCACGATGCCCGTGCCGACCAGCGCGGCCCAGGGCAGAAAATCGGCGAGGCGGCTGTTACGATTGCGGTATTCGGCGAGATTGATCATCGGCGGCGCTCCTCTCAGACCGTGAGATGCGCGGGGATGCGCAGATGGCGGCGGCCGACCTCGACAAACAGCGGATCGCGCTTGGCCGCCCACACCGCCGCGAAATGGCCGATCGCCCAGATGGCGAGGCCGACCAGCCAGAGGCGCAGGCCGAGGCCGACCGCGCCGGCCAGCGTGCCGTTCATGATCGCAATGGCGCGCGGTGCGCCGCCGAGCAGGATCGGCTCGGTCAGCGCCCGATGGACGGGCACGGTGAAGCCTGGAACCTCGCTGCCCTGATCGACGACGCCCGCCATCAGACGAGCGCTCCGCCGCCGAACGAGAAGAACGACAGGAAGAAGCTCGACGCGGCGAACGCGATCGACAGGCCGAAGACGATCTGGATCAGCCGGCGGAAGCCGCCCGACGTGTCGCCGAAGGCCAGCGCCAGGCCGGTTGAGATGATGACGATCACAGCGATGATCTTGGCGACCGGGCCTTCGATCGACTGGAGGATGGATTGCAGTGGCGCTTCCCACGGCATCGACGAACCGGAGGCATGGGCGGGCGCCGCCGAGACCACGGATAGCGTGGCGACCGATACGGTCATGGCGAGGCGTTGGCGGGCGTTGTTGAAGCGCGAGATGCGCAGGGCTTGGATCACAGGGGGGCTCCTTCGAGGTTGGTGCTGAGGGCGTGGGAGATGGAAGCCGCGCCGCCGTCGCCCTCCATGACGGCGGGCACGACGCGGTAATCGCCGTCCGGGCCGAGGCCCTCGACGCTGGCGAGTTCAGACAGGCGGCGCGCGGCACCTCGGCCGGAGAGCACGGCGACTAGGTCGATGGTTTCGGCGATCAGCGCGCGCGGGACGGTGACGACGGCTTCCTGGATGAGTTGTTCCATGCGCCGAAGCGCGCCGATGGCGCTGCCGGCGTGGATCGTGCCGACGCCGCCCGGATGGCCGGTGCCCCACGCCTTGAGCAAGTCGAGCGCTTCAGCGCCGCGCACCTCGCCGATCGGGATGCGGTCGGGGCGAAGGCGAAGCGACGAGCGCACGAGATCTGAGAGTGAGGCGACGCCATCTTTGGTCCGCATGGCGACGAGGTTGGGCGCGGCGCATTGCAGTTCGCGCGTGTCTTCGATGATGACTACGCGATCGGAGGTCTTTGCCACCTCTGCCAGCAGCGCATTTGTCAGCGTCGTTTTGCCAGTGGAGGTGCCGCCCGCGACGAGGATATTGGAGCGCGACGCAACGCCTTGGCGGAGCGCCTCGGCCTGTGCGGCGGACATGATCCCGGTGGCGACATAGTCGTCGAGGGTGAAGACGGCGACGGCGGGCTTGCGGATGGCAAAGGCCGGAGCCGCGACCACGGGCGGCAACAGCCCCTCGAACCGTTCCCCCGTTTCCGGCAGTTCTGCCGAGACGCGCGGGCTGCCTGCATGGACCTCGGCACCGACATGGTGCGCGACCAGACGCACGATGCGCTCGCCATCGGCTGGCGACAGGCGTTCGCCGGTGGCGGACAGCCCTTCGGAGAGGCGATCGATCCAGATTCGACCGTCCGGGTTCAGCATCACCTCGACGATCGCGGCGTCTTCGAGAAGCCGGGCGATGGCAGGGCCAAGCGCTGTGCGGAGCATCCGCGCCCCGCGCGCCAGGCCTTCCGAATTGTGGTGAGAAACTGCCATCTGATCCCCGGTCTCGCCGGGGAGACATCAGACGGTCCCCGGACGGGGATGATTAAAAGAGCCCTATTTGGGGCAGGTTCAACAAGAATTCAGAGGCGTAGTAGTGTGGCGTGTAAATACAGGAGAAAGCGTAGGTCGCGGAGTTGCTATTATCTGAAATCACTAGAGGAGCGTGCCGATTCGCTGTCACGGGGAGGCTGAATGAAGGGGCGATTGCAACGAACATTGAAACGCGCCGTTCGACTCCACGACATGGCTGTGATTACGAGCGACGACCTGCTTCAGATCGATGCCGACGGCTATCAGGAGATCAGGCGGTCCGCTACGCGGGCTCGCAACGACGGACAGGCCGCTTTCGTTTGCGACCATTGCGGTTTCCCTGTCTATGCACCGCGCGAGCCGAATACGAGGCTGCCATTCTGGCGTCACCACAAGGGGGCTCCTCGCAGTTGCCCTTGGTGGACGGGCGAGCCCGGTTCAACGGATGAGGTCAGCGCATCGCAATTTCAGGGGGCGCAAGAAAGTCCCCTGCATTTGCGCGTCAAAAATCTCGTGGCTGAGTTGCTCAATGCAGATCCGTTGACGGAGCCAGGATCAGTTGTCGTCGATGAATATGTTGTTTGCGGGGAGATCCGGCGCCGGCCTGATGTGCGCGCGACATATGATGGAAAGCCGATCGCCATCGAAATCCAGCTCGCGACGACGCAGATCCCGATCATAGTTGCGCGGGAAGATTTCTATCAGCGCGAAGGGCGGCATCTTATCTGGCTGACTTGGAATTTCGTGCCTGTCGAGCGGGCACACCTCCTGACGGCTTTTGAGGATATCTTCTACTCGCACAATAAAAACCTGTTCTCCCTCGACGACGAAGTTGTAGCCGAGTGCCAAGCAAGGAAGGCATTTCTGGTTCGGGCCTTTTGGGAACACGGCTCAGGCTGGAACTCGAAAATCACAGCGCTCCCCGAACTTGAGTGGCGGCCATCGGGGTTGCCCTATGCGGTCGCTCCGCCGCCTCCGTGGCACATGGATTTTCGGGCACGCTGGCTTGCTGCAACGACAAATGGTGGGACGCCGTGGTCACTCAGGAGGGACTTGCTCGCTGACCTGGCGGAACGGCTCAATGAAGACGCGATTGATGCGACAGTCCTCGAAGAGGTCGACATGGGGGCGCTCCTCAATGCAATCATGTCGTTTGTTGAAGGCAAACCAGTCGGTTCAGCGCAACGAAACCTGAGCGAGGTCATCAACACATTCCTGTCGAGTGAGCGGCGCCACAGGTTCGCGCGCATCATGCGAAAAGTCATTTCGGTAACGACGGAACCTGAAATTCTCGATAAGCCAAGCGTTGTGACGAAATTTGCTCGCGCAATGGAAGATGCGCAGGATGCGCCGGACAGCATGGTCGGCAAAGCTGCGCTTCTGCTCTTTCCCGAGTTGTTTCAAAAGCGAAAGCTGACCACCTAATCCGCATCGCCTTGAGGGCTGACATCCTCCGTGATCTCCTGCATTAGCTTCGGCCCTTTGGCGAGACGCCGACCAAGCGCAGTGACGAACTGATCGTATCGCTCGCTGGCCTTGGCGCGTGCTGCCTGCGCGGCGGGTTCTGGTAACGCAGGCGTGGTCGCGAGCCAGAACTTGATGAACACGGCCAGGCTCTCCACCGCGATGCCGCTATCGCGCTCAAGCCGAGTCATGCGGCGGTCGAGCTGGTCGAGGCGCTTGGCGATCACTGCTTCCCGGCGCTCGGCGGCATCCGGTGACAGGAACGACGCGATCGCAGCCTCGGCGATCATCGACTGCGACTGACCCCGGCGCGCGGCATGGTCGGCAAGCATCGTCATGATCGCGGGATCGAGATAGACCGAGACCTGGGCCTTCTTCTTACGTGTCTCCATGACGGTCACAGCTCCATGCCGTCGTTCGGATCGAGCGAGACCTGTCGCGCCACACCCTGCATGATCCCGGTCATCCGCCTGTTGCGAGTGGCGGCGTCCTCCATCTCGTCATCGCGATCAGCATCGATCTCGAACTCGTTTTCGATGGGCGGCGTCTTCTCGACCGGCTGCACTCGATTGAGTTCCGGCTGATGGCGCCGCTCGGATTCGGTCGGGTCTTCATCCTGGGCGGCCTCGACCGGTTTCGCCTCGACGAACTGGGGACGTGGCGGGAGCGGTAACGTGGTCCAGTCGTCGGGGCGCCCCTGCTTCGGTGTGGCGAGGGTGGGAGGCGGCAGAATGCGATCCTTGAAGCGGGCGTCCTCGTAATAGCGCGCCTTCTTCGCCCGGATCGGCGGCGTGCCCGCGACCATGACGATCTCATCACTCGGCGGAAGTTGCATGATTTCGCCGGGGGTCAGCAGCGGGCGCGCCGTCTCGGAGCGGGAGACCATCAGATGCCCCAGCCAAGGGCTGAGCCGATGGCCAGCATAGTTCCTCATCGCCTTCATCTCGGTCGCGGTGCCGAGTGCGTCCGACACGCGCTTGGCCGTGCGCTCATCGTTCGTGGCGAAGCTCACGCGGACATGGCAGTTGTCGAGGATGGAATTGTTCGCCCCGTAGGCCTTCTCGATCTGGTTCAGCGACTGCGCGATCAGGAAGCTCTTCAGCCCATAGCCCGCCATGAAGGCCAGTGCGGACTCGAAGAAGTCCAGCCGCCCCAGGGCCGGGAACTCGTCCAGCATCAGGAGCAGCCTGTGCCGTCCGGCTTTGGCCTGCAGATCCTCGGTCAGGCGGCGGCCGACCTGATTGAGGATCAGGCGGATCAACGGCTTGGTCCGGTTGATGTCGGACGGCGGCACGACGAGATAGAGCGTCGTCGGCTGCTTGGCCGTCACGATGTCGGTGATGCGCCAGTCGCAGCGGCGCGTCACGTCGGCGACGACGGGATCGCGGTAGAGGCCGAGAAAGGACATGGCGGTGGACAGCACGCCCGACCGCTCGTTGTCCGACTTGTTCAGCAGCTCGCGCGCGGCGCTGGCGATGACGGGATGCGGCCCGACCTCGCCGAGATGTGCCGTCTTCATCATGGCGGCAAGCGTCGACTCGATCGGTCGCTTCGGATCGGAGAGGAAGGCGGCGACACCGGCCAGCGTCTTGTCTTCCTCGGCATAGAGGACATGGAGGATGGCGCCGACCAACAAGGCATGAGAGGTTTTCTCCCAATGGTTCCGCTTCTCCAGCGAACCTTCCGGGTCGACCAGGATGTCGGCGATGTTCTGGACGTCGCGCACTTCCCACTCACCCCGGCGGACTTCCAGCAGTGGATTGTAGGCCGAGGACTTCACGTTGGTCGGATCAAAGAGCAGCACGCGGCCATGCCGGGCGCGGAAGCCGGCCGTAAGCTGCCAGTTCTCGCCCTTGATGTCGTGGACGATGGCCGAACCCGGCCATGTCAGCAGCGATGGCACGACCAGGCCAACGCCCTTGCCGGAGCGCGTCGGCGCGAAGCACAGCACATGCTCCGGCCCGTCATGGCGGAGATAGTCGCGGTCAAGCTTGCCCAGCACCACGCCATCAGGGCTGAGAAGCCCGGCGGCTTTGACCTCTTCCGTCTCGGCCCAGCGAGCGGAACCATAGGTCTCGACCTTCTTGGCCTCACGCGCCCGCCAGACCGACATGCCGATGGCGACGCCCACAGCGATGAAGCCGCCTGATGCAGCGATGAATGCGCCTTGGGTGAAAATCTCCGGCGCATAGGCATCGTAGAAGTACCACCACCAGAAGAAGGCGGGCGGCAGGTAGAAGGGGAAACCCAAGACCGTAAACCACGGCGGCCCGAGTTGCGCCTGGAAGCCTAGCTTCCACGCGACATATTCGGTGGCGCCCCAGGTGGCGGCGAGAACGATCAGGAAGACAGTGAGGATCTGACCCCAGAGGATTTTGGTGGCCGACATGGCGACGGTCCTTTCTTGGGAATGAAGGGTTAGAGGCCGAGCCCCCTTTTGCGGCCAAAACTCCAGTCGATGCCGCCATCGTCGCGGGCGACGCCGGAGACATGGCGGCCGAGCTGCTTTTCGAGCGAGGGCGTCCAGGGCACGAGCTGGAAGCCAAGCCCGTCGTCGATCATGGCGAAACGGCCGGAGGCGAGCGTGAGGCGCTGACGATAGGTGCCGGCGACATATTCGCCGCTGCCTGACCGGTTGAAGGGCTGGCCGATCTCGGTGGCGAGCTTGTCGCCAGTCGCCTCCAGTTCCCGGCGGCGCAGCGTGTCGATCAGGTTGCGGCCGAAACTGATGTGCGGGCCCTGCCGTTCGGCAAGGCCCTGTTCCACCAAATGCTCGGCACGGGCGGACATCGCTTGCCGCACCTCGGCGCCGAAGCCGCCCTCGGAGAGAGCGACCGGCTCGCGGGCGATGTTCTGCCGATCGAGCCAGGTGGCGCCTGACGCCGTGACCTGAGCATCAACGTCGAGATCGGAGCGCACGGCGAGCGCGACGCGGCGCTGGCCACGCGCGTCATCGAACTTTCTGAGCTCGACGATCGAACCCGGCGCGCTGTCACCGGCCGCATCGATGTCGGGCAGCTTGATATGATGGGTGCGCCCGTCCACGCCATCCACCACGGCGTAGGCCGTCCCGTTCAGCTCGTCATCGAGACCACGTTCGACCAGCCGCCCGACGACGGGCAGGTCGAGGCTTTCCGCCGCCAGGACATAGTTGGTGGAGCCGCGGTCGATACCGCGCTCCGTCAGCGCCTTGTGCATCCGCTTGATGATGTCGCCACGCTCGCCCAGCTCGCGCAGCGTCTTCTCGGCTTCCGGCTTGATGAACCATTGCGCGTTGCCGACCTGGCTGGCGAGACCGAGGGTTTCCAGCTTCCGCAGGCGCCCGACCTTCAAGGCGTGGAACTCGTCGGGCTGCCGGCCCGAAACCGGCGCGAGGTCGATGATGCCGGTATCGCGCCCGTCGCGGACAAGCTGACGGTCGAGCCGGGTCCAGCGTTCGGTTTCGATCTGCCGCTCGAGGGTACGACGAATGTCGAGATCGGTGCGTGGCCCCAATTCCTGAGTGATGAGATCGCGCGCCCGGTCGCGCATCCCTTCCTTGATGTAGTCGCGCGCGATGACGAGGTCCTGGCCGTCGTCACGAACGCCACGGACGATCAGATGGACATGCGGATGCTCGGTGTTCCAGTGATCGACCGCTACCCAGTCGAGCCGGGTGTCGAGATCCTTTTCTATTCTAGCCACGAGATCGCGGGTGAAGGATTTGAGATCGGCCATTTCCAGCGCGTCGTCGGGCGAGACGATGAAGCGGAAATGATGCCGGTCGTCCTGGCAGCGCTCGGCAAAGACGCCGGCATCCGCATTCTCGGTTTCCGGACCAAACAGGCTGGCCTTCTCTCCGTCGCGAGTTACGCCCTCCCGGCGCAGATAGTTGAGGTGCTGCGCCAGCGGTGCGGTCCGGGCCGAATGGCGCACGACGCGCGCCTTGATGACGGCACCGCGCGAGCGCGAGGTGATGAGGCGGTTGGCCTGGATGCTGGCGCGCTGACCATGCCCGAAGCGCGAGCGGTTGCCGGGCACGATACGACCCGAGCGCGACACGCCGCCGCCGGCCTTCTTCGCCGCTGCCAGCGCCTGTGCGATGAAGGGCTTGGCCCGCTGCGCACCGGAGGAGCGGATGCGGCCGGGCCGGACACGGAATTCGCGCTCATCGGGCATGGCGCGGCTCTGCGATGTGCGAAAGCTCGTGGAGATACAGTGGTTTGGGCCTGCGGCACACATTGCCGCTGAAGACCGCAAGGTGCGGAACCTTCAAGAAAACCCAGCAAAAACAACCAACCGACCGAAGCGCAATGTGCGCCCTTTTATCCTGCCATCCTTCGGTCGTGTTGCCTGCACTCCGCCTGCGCGCCCTCCAGAACACCCCAGCGCCCGCTATCGTGCGAACGGGAACCGCCGCGCTCATCGCGTCGTCCCGGCGTCGGCGCGGGCGACGAACAGACCGTTCGACTGCGGCACGATGGCGGAAACATCGCGCACGACCGGCGTCGCCGAAGCATCGCTCGGCGAACGCACGGCCGACACGGGATCGGACGCCGACTTGCTCCTCTGTTGCACGACGAACAGCGCCGAACGGGTCCAGGCCAGCGGATCGATCGCCGCGACCACGGTGACGCTTGGATCGCCAGCGCCGTCGAGATTAGGCCCGACGGTCGCGACATAGGCGCGGGTCTCGGGCGGAAGCGGACGACCCTTCAGCGACGCCTCGTAGCGGCCCGGCCCAGCATTGTAGGCGGCGATCCAGCCGGGTGATCCGTAGCGATCGAAGAGCAGCCGGATGTAAGCCGCGCCGGCGATGATGTTGTCGTGCGGATCGTAAGGATCGTCGCCGAGACGATGCCGAACGCGAATCTCCGCCCAGGTTTCCGGCATGAGCTGCATCAGGCCCATCGCGCCTTTGGGCGAGATGGCGCGAGGGTCGCCGTTGCTTTCCGCGCGCAGCACCGCCCTGATCCATGCGGCCGGCAGCTCGAAGCGCTGCGCCGCCTCGGCGATGTGATCGGCGAAAGGGTCGCGCGGCGATGGCCGGGCGGTCGCGACGGGATCGGCAAACGATGGCGCAGGTTGAACGCAAGCGAGCGTGAGGCCGGAAAGGAGAAGGAGAACGGTGCTGCGCATAGCGTCAGTCCTTCCCGTCGCGCTTGGCAGGCCGGTTCCAGTGCAGCGACCAGGCGTTGCCGACGTCATCGTCACGGAACAGGTTGGCGCGGATCGCTTGCGGCAAGGCCGGATCGTCGATGACGACGGCAATGTATTCGCCCGCCCGCTCGCCGGTGCGTTTCCATCCGGCGCCGATCTCCGTGGCGGTTTCGTTGTTCATCGCGTCGAAGACGTGGACGCGATAATCGGGGGCGTTCTCGACGTCCGACGGTTCGGCTCCGACGATGATGACGTCCTGGTTGAGGTTCAGGGTCGTCAGGTGTCCGACGAAGCCGCTTTCGTCGCGGATGAATGTGCCGATCTGTGGCATGGTGATCTCCTTGGCGGTGGCGTTGGAAACCCCATCGACGAGCACCGCTCCCGCCAATAGGGATGCGGTCAGCGCGTGGCGGCGCGCCAGACGAAGCGGCCGTCGCCGGCTTCGTCGGTGTAGAGCGGCGTCGCCTTGCCGATGACGGCGCGCGCCGCGATCGGCCCGAAATAACGTCCGTCGAGACTGTCTGGCGCAGACGGATTCATGAGAAAGACCTGGCCGTCGCCGATGCGCTGACAGCCCTGCCAGACCGGTAGCGGTCGGTCGCGTCGGTCGCGCTCTAGCGCCTCGCCGAATGGCACGGCATCGACGGTGACGGCATTGCCCCTTCGGCAAACTTCCTGTCCCGGAAGGGCGGCGACATACTTCATCAGCGGCACGCCGCGCCCGATATAGCCGCGCTCGACCATGAAATCGGCGAGCGGTTCGTCCGGCATGACGGCGACCAGATCGCCCACCGCGAGATTGCGCGGCAGATTGAGGTCGTAGAGGCCGATCGGCACGCTGGCGGAAGCGTTCCAGACGAAGCGCAGCGGCGTCGGAACGAAGGACGCGATGGCGACGCCCATGATCGAGAAATACGTCGCCATGACATAGCCGAAGCGGGTCATCCCTCGATCTCCCGCCGTTTGAGCCAGGCCTGATGGCGCTCTTGCGTGTAGGCACGCGGCTCGTGGACGGCGATGAGGCGATGGTGAACGTGGCGCCAGTGATCGGCTGGCACGTCACAGGCATCGATCCCGGCGGTCTCCACCGCATCGATGTGGCGGAGCACCTGCTGCACCTTCGGCCAGCCTTCGATCTTGAGGAGGATGTCGCCGCCGGGCCGCACAAAGGGCAGCGTCTGGTAGGCTTCACCGGGCCTGACCGCGCGCACGATGTCGATGCGCGAGATGATGGTGCCGAAGTCGTTGGACGCCCAGCGGACAAAGGCGAAGGTGCTGTCGGGCCGGAAAGCCAAAACACGGCGGCGGCGGTCGAGGATCGTCTCGCGCGCCTCGCGGCCGAATCTGATCCAGTTCTCGATCTTCTTCTCGACCCAGGTCAGTTCGACGTGGGTAAGGTTGTCGGAATGCTGCGCGATCGGCACGGTGCCGCTGCGCACGCGGAGAGCCGCGTTGCCGGTCATGAGGGGTCTCCTTCGGTGGATGGAAATTCACGGGCGAGCAGATCGCGCAGCATGTCGGCGACGGTGACGCCGCGACCGAATGCGGCGATCTTGATCCGGCCGCGCAGCTCGGGCGTCACGTCGATGGTGAGCCGTGCAGTGAAACCGGTGCCATCGCCGTCACGCGCTCGGGCATCTGCGGCCTTGATCCAGTGCTCGGGATCGGCGGGACGGGCGGCGAAGCCGCGACGGACGGGACGCTCGCTCATCGTCCTGTCCTCCCGATACGCAGGCGGTCGATCTCATCCGCCAGCGCCGCGATCTCGCGCGCGGCGGGCGTTTCATCGTTCAGCTCCGACACCAAGCGCCCGGATTGCACGGCAGCCGCGAAGGCGACGCGCTGCCCAATTGTCGCGGCCAGCACCGGCGGATCGTGATCGGCCAGTGTCTCGGCCGTCTCGCGGGCGAGCACGGTGCGCGCGCCGCAGCGATTGAGTACGAAGCGGGCGGCAAGCTCTGGGCGATAGATGCGCGCCTCGGTGACGAGCGCCAGCATCTCGGCCGACGCCCAACCATCGAGCGGCGATGGCTGCACCGGGATCAGTGCCAGGTCGGATGCGAGGAGCGCCGAGCGCATCAGCGCGGCGACACGCGGCGGCCCGTCGATGACGATCATGTCGGCGTCGCGCGCCAGCTCGGGCGCTTCGCGGTGCAGCGTATCGCGTGCCAGACCGATGACGCCGAAGAGGCGCGGCCATCCTTCGCGAGCGCGCTGCTGCGACCAGTCGAGCGCGGAACCCTGCGGGTCGGCGTCGATCAGGGCCACGCGCTTGCCCTGCCGCGCCCAAACTCCTGCGAGGTTGAGCGCCAGCGTCGTCTTGCCGACACCGCCCTTCTGATTGAGGAGCGCGACGATCATCGGTTGCCTCCCGTTTTCGGGAGGGGAAGCAGCGGCGCGGTCTTGGCATCGAAAGCCTGCGCCTTTGGCTTCTTGCGGGCGCCTCGGAGGTTTCTTGCGGCGTCGCGGATGAGGTTTTCCACCTCGCGCGCGCGCTCTTCAAAGTTAGATTCTTGGTTAGATTCTAAGTTAGGGGCACGAATTTCCGTTCTGACGCCATAGGTTACACCCTGTTTGGGTTCCCGATGGCACGGCAGGCAGGTTCCTGATGGCACGCCGATCCGGGTTCCGGATGGCACGAGGGCTTCCACAGCTTTTCCACAGGACGCTGACGGCTCGAAGGCGAGCAGCACACGCCCGCCAATTTCGGCTTCGGTGAACAGCGTGTAGCCCGGCAAAGGCTGGCGACGGATGATGTCGCGCAGCTCGAAAGCGAAGCGCTTGAACGGCGACAGGCTGCCCGATTTCTGATGCAGGTGACGGAAGTCGAACCGCCAGCCACGGCGTTGCCGCCCGCCATGCTTACGCACGACGCGGTAGAGCCACCGCTCCAGCCCGCCCGTCAGATCGAAATAGGCCCGGTCGATGGTCAGCACGAGCGCGTCGTCGAGCACCGCCTGATAGAACCAATCCGGTACGATCATTTCGATACCGTCGGGCCGCCCGTTGCGATCGGTGCGTTCCTTCCACTCGTTGATCCACGAGAAGCGGTGGCGACGGCCCTCCGCCGGCTGTCGGATCGTGGTCGAGATGGTGGTGGACTGGAGCCGGTCGAGCGCCGCCTTCAGGCGCTGGTAATCGCGCATGGACGTGCCGCGACCGATGAAGCGGAGGATTTCATAAGGGGTGGCGGCCATCAGGCGCGAGGTGCGAAGCCCCGCGTCGCGCGCCTCAACGATCTGGCTCGCCGCCCAGATCAGGATGTCGGCGTCCCAGATGGTCGCCATACCGTGATCGGGAACGGCCTCGACCCGGATCGCGACATTGCCGGCGACGAAATCGATCGGCGCGGTGCGATGGGATTTGGAGAGGGAGAAAAACGGATACGCCATGAGATCCTGCGCGTCTCGTGGCGCGAAGTCGCCGGGGAGCGCCCGAAACAGGTCGAGCTGTCCGCGCTCCGTGAGGGACCGATGTCGCGCCGCCATTCGGGAACCGCGATCAGCGTGCGTAACGGCCAGGCTGCGCGACGGCAGGCAGCGACTGACGCTTTGCGGGCAACACCGCGCCGCGCGGATCAGAGGTCGAGGTAACGGCGCCGCGCGCGGCCCATGCTTCGAGATCGTCGACTGAATAGACGACGCGCCCGCCGAGCTTGCGATAGGCGGGGCCGGTCCCGTAGGTGCGGTGTTTCTCCAGCGTGCGGGCGGAAAGGCTCAAAAATTCGGCGGCTTCCTTGGTGCGCAGGAAGCGCGGCGGCAAAACGGCGAGATCGGGTCGCATGGATCGGCCTTTCGTGATCTTCGATGGAACCACCGATGATCGGCGGCTGACGAAGGTCACGATGGCGAAGGGCAAGCGTCGGGATGGAGGGCAAAGGTGGCGGGTATCGAAATCGCCCACCGGGGGCGGACCGTCTTTGCTTACGAAGCGCGGCGATGCCGAAGCAGTTTTCGATAGCCGCCCGCGATCATCGCGCGGGCATCGCGGATCAGCGCCTTTACGGCGTGGCGAGCGGAAGAGGTCTGCCATTCGCTGCGGTCGAGCGAGCCGGTTCTGAAAATGACCTGCGCGATCTCGCGCCCGGTCGCGCCGGCGCGATGACCGTCGAAGGCCTGCAGCATCCGGCGCAACCGCGCCCGTTGCTGATGGGTCAGGCGGGTATCGGGTGGAATCGCGCGACCATGCAAAGTGGCAAGCAAACGGTGGAGCGCTTCGAGCCGATCCAGCCCATCCACGCTGAGTGGGATGATTGCGGCGGTGGGCGGGGCGCCGTCATGAATGAGTTGAAGGTGCTGGCCGTTGCCGAGATCGAAGAGCAAGTGAGCGGCACCGTCAGCCGTCAGCGAAACAGCTGCGTCGATCCTCGGCAGCGGCTCGACGGGCGGTAGCGCGGGCGGCGTGGTTCCGAGCACGACGATGCTGGTGTCGTGGTGCGGCAGCCAGAAGACGTGTGCGTCAAGGGGATCGAGCAAGGGGTCGATCGGGAAATCGCAACCCCCATCGCTGGCGGATTTGATCCGACAGCGTGTCAGCGGTGGCAGAGTTTCTGGACCAGGTTTCAAAGTCCAGATCATAGGCTTCGTTACGTCGAAGCCACTCCCAGGCAATATCGGATGCGGACGAACCCTCGACGTGATCGTAATAGGCCGAGGATCGCCAACGCGATGCGTCCGGCGTCATCACAGTCCTCCCCATATGCAAGCGTTTGTCGGGGAGGACAAAGATTCCCGGATGAGTTGACGAGCGGAAGCCTGAGTCTTGGCAGCGCGTGATGCCGTAGTGGCATCACAGGGGCTTGGCCTGCTGGCTTTCTCGCGCCAGCTCGCGGTAGCCTTGCTCGGTCATCCAGCGGGCGCGCGCGAGGTGAGCGTCGTGCATGTGTCGGGAGCCAGAGGGGTCGAGATCGGGGTCAAGACCGAACAGGATCTGGACCACCTCGCGCCAGTCCGCTCCGTCACGCGCGGAATCGAGCAGGCGCAGATAGAGGACCATATGTTCCCGGTCATATGCGGTGAGTGTCTTGCCTGCCGGAGGCTCGTTCAGAAACCGCGCCATCAATTGTCCCCTGAGGCAGCATAGGCGCTGCCTCGTACTCTGTTAACCACATTTCATCATGTCATTGATCCATGACACCCGTTCTGCGGGGAGAGGGATCGAACGAACGCACGCTCATCGAGCAACTAGAACGGCGACTTTGGCTCGTTTTGCGCATGAAGCAGCAGCACGCCTTCACCTTTATCGGTCACCAGAAGGACGATGCCGGCTGCCTCGAGTGCCCGTCGGACCTGATCGCGCGTCGTCTCGTACACCTCGAGGCCGTTTTCGGATTCGAGGCGCTTGAGCGCGGTCAGCGATGTCCGGGCCTTGTCAGCGAGCGTCTCCTGCGTCCAACCCAGCAACGCGCGCGCGGCCCGCGATTGTCGGGCGGTGATCATGCATGATCACCTCCCACCACGGCGTACGCGCATTCCAGAACTACGACTAAAATAGTCGCTCTAGAGCAAAGCGCCACAGAAATCTACGTTGAGCGCGTTCGGAAATCGGCACTTGGACAGGCGTCCGCGCTTGGCTGATTCGGTCGCTTTGCACGCCGTAGGCCCCGACCTTCCGGCCGGGGCCTTGCGCGGTGCCTTAGTCGCCGCGCCGGCCGTTGGGACGGGACCAGATCAGCGAGAAGGTGTCTTCGCCCTCGTCGTCGAAGAGGTTGGCGTAGATCGGGGCGTTGAAGCTCGGATCGTCGAGCTTGAGGCCCAGATAGTCGCGACCTTCGTTGGAGCGCTTGGACCAGGCGGCGCCGATCTCGGCGCGGCCGACCAGGATCCGGTGGCTGGGGGCGTTCTCACCGGTGGCGCGCTGGTCGGGGACGATGCGCACGTTCTTGGCCTGGACGCTGAGGGTGACGATTTCGCCGGTGAACTCGTTCGAGCCGGTCTTCTTGAAGGTGCCGATGGTCGCCATTGTAAGTCTCCGCTTTCTGTTCCCGAGCCCGCACCATTGCGGCCTCGATGGCGATCGGTTGGCCGGGGGCGATCGACGGCGCATCCCGAAGGGGCCTGACAGCTAAGGAGGGCTTTCTTGTCTCGCGAGGAATGACGGCGCAGCCGGCAGGGGAAGAAAGTTTGACGCGGCTGTTGCGTCATAGGCGATCGAGGCGCAGCCGACCTTCGGCCAGATCAGGCCATTGAAGAGGCCGTTTGGAGCGGTCGAGATACGGTCAGAGAACGGAGAAGATGGCGGCCGTCCCGCATCGGCAAACCGGCGGCGTCACGACATGCTCACCGGCTTCGTCTCCTTCCGCCAGACCGACGCTGCTGCATTCTGGCCTCCCACCGCACCACCACGGCGAACGCCGCGCCCGATGTCCGGTGCCTGCCAAGACACGGCACTGCTGCCGCAGCGCTCCAGCGAGCATCGCCTTTCCAGGCCTGTGTCGATCCGCGCCCCACACGCCCATCGTTCCGACATGAGACGACGGCCGCGACCAAAGCCCCGGCTGCCCTGATCCTCCTGACGGCGATGACGAAGATCAGGCCCGCGCAAGATCCCGGCCGGACGGGGCCGGAGCCGCCGCCATTCCAGCGACCCGCACGAAGGCGGTTATGCCGACCGCGACCGCGCCGATAACGGAGAATGTGATCTGCCATCCCTCGGACGGCATGAGGTGCTTCACGATGCCATGCGTCGCATGGAAACCGGCGATCACCGCTGGCGCGACAAAGGTGGCCGCCACGATCAGTTTTAGCCACATGGGCCGGACGAAGCTGATGAGCAGATGGCTGGCGGCGAGCGTGATCACCGCCGCCACGGCTCCGACAAGAAGGGCGCCGGGGATGCCGGCTCCGGTGCCGTGCGCCCAGACGCCTGCGGTTACGGCGACGAACGCTGGCAGCGCGAAGACGGCCAGCGTGAACAGCAGCCAGCAGAGCAAGCCGATCGTTGCGAGGGATGCAAGCATTGCGAGGATGATCATGGTGGTGGCCTCCGTAAGGACAAGGTCTGACGGTCGCGCCTTCCACCACCACCACGGCGCATCCGAAGTATAGCGCAGGAGTAACGATGCCGGGAGCGGAAATCGTCGGTGATTTCCGCGCGGGCGACCGGGGGCGCCTCGGTTATGGGGCGAAGGGATCGATCTCATGGACGATGGCGGCGATGTCGCCGTCATATTCGCTGGCGGGCGTGACCGACAGCGTGCCGTCGCCGGCCTGGAAGATGATGATGGCGGCCATCAGCGTGGTGGCGAGGCTGAAGGCGAAGGCGTGGGCGTCGTTGAGGGACATCGATCCGGCTCCTGTTCGAGCGGAGGACCATCCCCCGCTGACAGGCGCCCGATGAGTTCGGCCGATGGCCGCAATCACCGCGAAGGTGAAACCGTGAGCGGCGGCACGCGCAGCGTAGTCCGACCCTTTACGGGTTGATGGCGTCAGGCCATCGGCTGGACCAAAGGATCAGCGCCAATGGACGCGGGGTGGTGCCTGCCGAGTGGAGGAGTCGCCAAGTCCCACGCCGTCGATGATGGTGGGAACCTCGCCTCTCGTCATGAGAAACCGCTCGTTAGGCGCTATGACGATGGAGGCATGGCGGCGCCTGGACTTGCCGATGCTCCGCCACACCTACGCGGATCGGACATCATTCGCGATGCAATATCACCTCGAAACCTTCGTCGACCGAGGGAGGAACGAAGTGACTGGTAAAGAGATCGAAGTCCTCTTCGCTGACGTTGAATTCGTGCTCGCCACTCGTATTTCTGCACTGGAGGCGGGCTTTGCACACCTCGTCCGATACATCTAGATAGTGGAGCTGATGCCTGCACCCCGCGCTCTCGAACAGGCTGCGCATCCATCCCCGAGTGGCTGGGGTGTTCGCCGGGAAGTCGAGCACGACCGATACCCCGCCGCGCAGCAGATCGATCAGGTGCGGGGTCATGGCTTCGCGCAGCCGTCTCGCGTTGCGAACATAGTCGGCCAAGCTGTTTTGTTCGCCGGGATAGAGGCGGGCAAGCCAATGATCTTCCCGCACGGCGACCGTGTGCGGCTGCTTGCTCAATTCTGTGGTGAGAGTTGATTTTCCTGCGGCGATCTTGCCGCATACGAGATGCAGCGTCGGTTCGTTCGATGACATGACTTAGACCTTGGAAGACGCCAACGGCGTCATGAAGTTCACAAGCGGAGAGACCCGACCCGATGTATCAGGCCGGGAGGCTAATTCGTCCGCTAGTCGCGACCGCGATGTGAACCAAGATCCTCATCCTGCAACAATACCGATCTTCCTGTTCCCAGTCCAGAGCCGACATCAGGCTTTGGATAGACCTATCCTCGCACGATCAAGGTATATTGAGGCGGAGGCAGCGCTTACGCGCCGCCGTGCTTCCACACCGGGATGCCGCGCTTCTTGGCCTTGTCGGCGATGTCGTTCATTTTTCCAGCCTTAAAGAAAGTCTGTTCGCGGGTCGTCCTCGCCCTGCGCGGATCATTCGGGAGGTCTCCAATCTGGTTGGGTTGCGAAGAAAGCGACGTTTTCCTCGAGCCGATCCCAGTGGGGTTTGTCGCGATCGAAAATGACCACTTCAACCTGCAGCCCGTCGGCGTTATCCATCGCGCCGAGCGGAAGCGTAATATGGTCGGGGCTCCGCGTGTTCCGGCCATAGACCGGGCTGCCGCAGGTTGCGCAAAATCCTTTCGTCACGGTAGAGCCCTTCCCGGACTGATAGGTGAACTCGCTGATCGTGCCGTGCAGGACAACTGTGTCCCGCTGAAACATGGCGCCAATGGAATGGCCCGTGCCACTCAATCGCCGACATTCTTCGCAATGGCATTGGGCAACGACGACCGGCGGACCAACCGCGGTAAAACGGACTCCGCTACATAGGCATTTTCCACTGTATGTTCGTGTCATAAGTCAGACCTTGTACTTGCGGTGCGCAGTCCGGCATAGCCCGCCGAGCACATCGACCGAGCTTTGTTCCTTGTACACCGATGTGCTTCCCCATCGATATAAAATGCGGAAGATGCAGGCAGCGCTCACGCGCCGCCGAACTTCCAGACCGGGATGCCGAGCTTCTTGGCCTTGTCGGCGAGGTTGTCGTTGATGCCCGTGCCGGGGAAGTGCATTACGCCCTTCGGCACGATCTCCAGCATCGCGTCGTTGCGCTTGAAGGGCGCTGCCCGGCCGTGCTTCGCCCAGTCGGGGGCGAAGCCGATTTGCGAGACATTGCGGTTCTTTGCCCAGAGCGAAGCGATTTTCTCTGCGCCCTTCGGCGATTTGCCGTGGATCAGGACCATGTCGGGGTGCTTCGCATGCACCTGATCGAGTTTGGACCAGATCAGCCGGTGGTCGTTAAAGTCGAGCCCGCCGGTGACGACGATCTTCGGTCCGGGAGGCAGAAGGATTTCCTGCTCGGCACGCTTCTTCGCCATCAGGAAATCGCGGCTGTCGATCATCGCCGAGGTGAGGTTGCGATGGTTGACCTTCGATCCGCTGCGCGGGAGCCACGGCTTGCCGACATGGCGTTCATAGTGTTCGGCTGCCTGGTCGCGCATCAGCTCGAAAGCGTTCTGGCGTTCGATGAGCGTCTTGCCCTCTGCAATCTGGCGCTCGAGTTCGACCGACTTCACCTCGCTGCCGTCCTGTTCCCGTTGCGAGCGCTTCTGGGCTTGCTCGTTGTCGTCAAGCTCTCGTGCGATCCGTTCGGTGGCGCGATGGAAGACGTTGACGGTCGACCAGAGGAGATCGTCGAGGTCGGGTTCGAGGCGCGTGTCCTCCAGCGTCGCGATCAGGGCGTCGAAGATATCGGCGACAGCGCCCGCGACCGCATTGCCGTCCGGCAGAAGCCGCTGGTCGGGTTCGTCAGCGAAGGGCCGGTAGCCGTAAAGCTGCATTTCGTTGAGGAGATGCTCGGTCGGAGAAGAGGCTTGGGTGGCGTCGTAGTCGTCGTGCTCGCTCATGGGATGCTCCGTCGGTTGGACCGCGACCGTCGCGGCCTTCATGGCGACGAAGCCCACCGACGGGACGGCGCTGCACCCGGAGCGAAGCGAGAGGGCCGAAGCGTCAGCGGAGGATGGCGCAGGCCGGCTATTTTGCCTCGCGATGGAAAGGCTCGTAGGGCCGCCGGAAAATAGTCGGCCGCAGCCATTGCCGAGCCGGCCCGACTGTGGGCCGATCGCCCTCTCGAAGGCCAAGGCGCGGTCCTCTCAGACGGTCTGGCGCATCCATGCGGGCGCGGCCGCCCGCACCGCCACCTTCCTCCTTGCCGGCTATGCCGCGAGCGCCATAAAGCGCGACACGTCTTGCGGCCCGATCTGCACCCGGGTTTGGCTACGAAGTGCATCGAGGCCGAGGGTACGCAGATCTTCGTTGAAGTCGTCCAGCTCCGGCGAGATGACGATCGCCTCGATCCCAACCGCAATCGCTCGTTCGACCAGGCTGTCGCGCGCGCCGTCACCGGCCGGATCATCGTCGCGCAGGATGTAGAGCCGCCGCAGCGTGTCCGGGAAAAGGATGGCAGCGAGATGGGCTGCCGAGAGCGCCGCCAGCATCGGCATGTCGGGCAACACTTGCCGGACCGACAGGACTGTTTCGATGCCTTCGCCGGCCGCCATGACTTCGCCACCCGCGCCAAAGCGGACCGCATGCCCAAGAAGATCGCCCATCGCTCGGCGCGGCGTGTCGAGAGGCGCCTTATCCCGGCGTCGCGGATCGAGCCAAGTGCGATGTACGCCAGTGATCTTGCCGTCGAGGTCGGTGACGGCCGCGATCATCGCGGGCCAGGTCTCGGTCGGCGAATGCTCATCGGGCCGATAATAGCAGCGCGGGTGGAAGCGCAGATTTCCGGTTCCGCGTAAATCCGTAATGCCGCGTTTGCGAAGATACGATTGTACGAGCGTGCCCGCGATCGGTTGCGACATACCGAACAGTTTGCGGGCGGCTTCCACCGAGCCTGATGGCGGCGGCGCGGCAGCCCACTTCCTCGGTGGCGGGTCCGGTTCGGGACGCGGCAGGCTGAGAAATTGTCGAGCCTCTTCAGCGACATCCGCGAAGTCGATGAGGCCACAGCTTTCGCGGATCACGTCGAGCAGATCGCCATGTTCGCCCGTGGCGGCGTCGGTGAACTTACCTGCCGGGCCTTTTGGCGAATCCTTCAACCGCACGAACATGGAGCGGCCGGGCGTGTTGCGCACGTCGCCGACCAGCCAATAACTGCCCTGTCGTCGGCCGGCGCTGAGATAATGACGGCACACCGCCTCGGCCTGTCGGCCGAGACGGTGTGCAAGATCGGAAGCATCGTGACGGGACATCATGCGGCCTCCCGTTCGGAGATCCGCGTCACCGGATAGGTATCGAGCAGCTTGGCGAGCACGGCGACGCCAGCGGCATCGACCGGAACGAAGAAACGCAGCTTCCACAAGATGATCTCGGTGAAGAGGCCATAGGCGCGCAGGCGCTCGCGCATCACTTCCGTGAAGCCGGTCAGTTCGATGCGATTGGCGCCCATGACGCGAACGCGGCGGAGTTGGAGGCCCTCAGCAAGATCGATGATGGTCTGGCCGTCGATCAGCGCGGCATGGGCGTCCTCCGCGGAGAGCTTCGCCGCCCCGGTGGTCGCCGTTGCATTCGCCGCCCAGGCTGGCGAGACGCGTCGACCGATGATGCGCTCGCCTTCATCGGTCTGAAGCCGGTAGACGCGCGTCGATTCGTTGGGTAGCCGCTTCCACACCGGCAGGAGCAATCCAGCAACGATATGGATCGTGCTTTCGGCAAATGGCGGCGTCTCCAGCACCTCACGCCGCCAGGCGGCCGCGAAGGCGGAGCGATCAACCTCGTCCCAATGGCTCTCCGCCATCATCTTCAGCGAAGCATGATGGTGCTCCATGGGCCGGATCAGCCGCACACGCCGCTCGATCTCGCCGTCGTCCAACATGAGTGACGGCGCTGGCACCTGAACGGCTGCACGGCCCGACTTGGCGTTGACGAGCAGCTTGGCCGAACTATCGTCGAGATGGGCCAAGGCGTCCTCGAGCGTCATCGGCCGATTGCGCCGCCGCTCGGTGAGGGTGAGCAATCGCGTTTGCGCGCCCGTTGCGAGATGGGTGTAGATCGTATTACGGTTCGTGACGACAAAGCTCTCCGCCGTCAGCGTTTCCAGTCCGACGTCATAGACGCCGCTGGCGATGGCGCCCTGCACCTTGGCGTCGAGCAATTGCTCGAAGGCGGTGAAGAGAATGCCCTGCAGCTCGATGGTCAGCGCGAGCAACCGATTGAGGAAGGTCGTGATCGGCGGCAACTCGTCCTTGATTCCGTTGGCGTCCATCAGCTTGAGGCCCGTGGCGGACTCGAAGCGTTCCAACGAGCACCCTTCGATCTTGCCGCGAACCAGCAGGAGATAGAGCTGGCGTAGCGCGTCGCGGGCATAGGTGCTTTCGAGATTGTCTTCGGGCCGGAACAGCCCCTGACCGCCGGTCTGGCGCTGGCCGCGCGTGATCGCGCCCAGCGTATCGAGGCGACGGGCGATCGTGCTGAGGAACCGCTTCTCTGCCTTTACGTCGGTTGCGATCGGACAGAACAATGGCGGCTGCGCCTGATTGGTGCGGTTGGTGCGCCCCAGGCCCTGAATGGCGGCGTCGGCCTTCCAACCGGGTTCGAGCAGATAATGGACACGCAAGCGGCGGTTCCGCGCCGAGAGTTCGGCGTGATAGCTGCGCCCGGTCCCGCCGGCGTCCGAGAAGACGAGGATGCGCTTCAGATCATCCATGAAGGCGGCCGTTTCGGAAAGATTGGCGGACGGCGCGCGGTTCTCGACGGCAAGACGTTCGCCTTTGCGGACGATGCGTCTGGAACGCCCCGTCACCTCGGCCACCATGTCCGTGCCGAAGAGCTGCACGATCTGGTCGAGCGCGCCGGGCACCGGCGGGAGCGAAGCGAGCCGTTCGATCAACTCGTCGCGGCGGGCGACTGCTTCGCGGCTTTCGACGGGCTGGCCGTCGCGAAAGACCGGCCGCGACGACAGATTGCCCTCGCTGTCGGTGAAGGGTTCATAGAGCTGCACCGGGAAGGAATGGGCGAGGTAATCGAGAACGTATTCGCGCGGCGTGATGTCGACCTGCACGTCGTTCCATTCCTCGGTCGGGATCTCGGCGAGCCGGCGTTCCATCAGCGCCTCGCCGGTCGAGACGATCTGGATGACCGCGGCATGGCCCGCTTCGATATCCCGCTCGATCGACCGGATCAGCGTCGGCGTCTTCATCGACGTCAGCAAGTGCCCGAAGAAGCGCTGCTTGGCGCTCTCGAAAGCAGAGCGCGCGGAGGACTTCGCCTGCCGGTTCAGCGTCCCATCGCTGCCGGTGATGTTGGCGGCCCGCATCGCCGCGTCGAGATGATTGTGGATGATGGCGAAGGCGCCGGCATAGGCATCATAGATGCGACGTTGCTCGTCAGTGAGTTGATGCTCAATCAACTCATATTCCACGCCGTCGTAGGAAAGCGAACGCGCGGTGTAGAGACCGAGCGACCGCAGGTCGCGCGCCAGCACCTCCATCGCCGCGACGCCGCCGTCCTCGATTGCCGTGACGAACTCGGCGCGGGTGGCGAAGGGAAAAACCTCGCCGCCCCAAAGACCGAGGCGCTGGGCATAGGCGAGATTGTGGACCGTGGTGGCGCCGGTCGCCGAGACATAGACCACGCGGGCGTTCGGGAGCGCGTGCTGGAGCCTGAGCCCCGCACGGCCCTGCTGCGACGCGGCCACGTCGCCCCGTTCTCCCTTGCCGCCGCCGGCGTTCTGCATCGCATGGCTCTCGTCGAAAATGATCACTCCGTCGAAGTCGGAGCCCAACCATTCGACGATCTGTTTGACCCGCGAAACCCTCTCGGCCTTGTCGTCGGAGCGTAGCGTGGCATAGGTTGCAAACAGGACGCCTTCGCCAAACGTGATCGGCTTGCCCTGGGGAAAGCGCGATAGCGGTGTCACCAGCAGCCGCTCCATGCCGAGCGCCGACCAGTCGCGCTGCGCATCCTCGATCAGCTTGTCGGACTTGCTGATCCACACTGCCTTCCGCCGACCCCGCAGCCAATTGTCGAGGATGATGCCGGCTGACTGACGGCCTTTGCCCGCGCCGGTGCCATCGCCGAGCATGAAGCCACGGCGGAATCGGATTGCGCCTTCGGCGTTGTCGGGAGCGGCCTGGACGACATCGAAGGTCGCATCGACCGTCCACGATCCCGCGAGAAATTCGGAGTGCGCTTGGCCGGCATAGATGATGGTTTCGAGCTGGGCGTCCGACAGGAGGCCGTGGATATTCGTTGGCAGCAATGGCCGGTAGCTTGGTTTCGGCGGCGCGACGCTCGCCATCGCCGCCGACTGCACCAGCTTGGTTGGGTGAGCCTGAGAGCCGGGAATGCGGACCGACTGCAATCCGTATTCCTCATAGAGGACGTCGGTCAGATGCGCGCCTTCGGCTGGCACCCAGTCGACGGTCTCATAGGCCAGTTCGACGCCCTCGGGATCGGCGGCGACCGCGGCGCGCGATGTCGATGACCGCGCGAGATAGCTGCGCACGGTCGTTGGCGCCGCCGTCAGGCGTGGCGCGGACCTAGCTGGAAAATTGATAGGCAGTCGCGGCGGCACATGCGCTTCGATCCAGCCGAGCAGCGTGGCGATGTCGGGCGCGATGCCTGGCGAAGTCGGGAAAGCAGCCGGATCGTCGGCGGGCGCCTTGTCGATGACCGTGAGCCGCGTCGGAAAGGTCGTGCCATGTTTGGCATAGACCGAACCGGCGATCGTGGCGCTGAACACGATACGGCCGCGCTCCTGCAGACGGACGAATGCGCCACGCCAATCGGGAAAGTCCGGGCCGACATTGGCGCCGGTGATCGTCACCAGCCGCCCGCCAGGCGCGAGGCGGTTCAGCGCCGAGGCGATATGTCGGAAACCGGCGTCGGCCACGCGACCGGAAACATGCGCCAGGGCTGAGAACGGCGGGTTCATCAGAACCACGCTCGGCACGTCGGCAAGTTCGAGATGATCGTCGATCTGGGCCGCATCGACGCGCGTGACGGCAATGGCCGGAAAGAGATGGCCAAGCAATCCGGCGCGGACCTCGGCCACCTCGTTGAGGAGAAGCGCGCTACCGCCGATCTCGGCCAGGATGGCGAGAAGCCCCGTGCCGGCGGAAGGCTCCAGCACGATGTCGTCAGGCGTGATCTCCGCCGCCGTCAGCGCCGCCAGGCCGAGCGGCAGCGGCGTCGAGAATTGCTGAAGCGCCTGGCTTTCCTCGGAACGACGGGTGTGCGACGGCAGCAGGTCAGCGATTTTCGACAAGGCGGAAAGACGCGCAACCGGAGTGCCGGCTTTACGGAGAAGCGTGCGTCCGTATTTGCGCAGGAACAGAACAGTGGCGACCTCGCAGGCTTCGTAGGCGGATTTCCAATCCCAGGCGCCCAATGCATCGGAACCGCCAAAGGCGAGTTCCATCGCGGCGCGAAGGATAGCGGAATCGACACGCTCGCCGCGTTCAAGATGAGTGAGAAGATGCGAAGCAACTGCGAGGATGGCGGGCGCATGGGCAATCGGCGTCGTCGAAGCGGCCACGGGCAAAGCGATGTTCATTGGGGAAACTCTCGGGAGAGCGGGAACGGGAAAGCCCGGACGACGCTCTCTCTCAACCGCCCGAACTCATCCCGTCCCGGCGGAACTCTTCCTCTCGAAGGCCGGACTTAAAAAATACGCCCGACCATCAGGTGGGCGCTTTTGTTCAAACATCGACCCCGCCCCCATCCAACAATTCGGTGAGCCAGCCATCGGTGTAAATCCAATCCACGGTCTCGCCTGTGGCAAGGTCGAGCACATGGCCGCCGCCACCAAATCCGTCGAGCCGGGGTTTCGAGCACGTGTTGGCATATTGGAAACCCCAGCGTCCCGTCAGGCCGAACTCGGCGGCGCAGCGTTTGACGAACTGGATCAGCCTCTCCGGATCGCCGGTGACGTCATCGTGCATCCAGAGGCTCGTACCACCATGCTCGGGCTGGATCGACAGCAGAAAGCCTTCGGATGGCGGTTCTTCCGAAGCGCCTTCTGCGAACAGGGCGTTATAGAGATCGAGCGCGCGGGCGGCGTTCTCGGACGTGCCGACATCGAGCAGGCACGAGAAATGGGTGAAATAGTCAGCCATGTTAGGCACCTGAAACGAAAATGCCCGGTGCAATGCCGGGCAGGTCTGGGAATGGATGGCGAAATCAGCGGAGAGCAGTTTGCGCCGCTCCCCGCTGGCGCGATCACTCGGCGGCGATCGTCGCGACTTCGTGGTCCTCGTCGATTTCGGCGGTGTCTTCTTCGTCGCCATCTTCCGCGAGGAACGCCGGCAGGGAGTCGCCGCTGTCCTGTCCGGCGAGTTCCACTGTCACCTCGCGATCGAGATCGGCATTCCGCAACGGCTCGGGCAGCCAGCTGGTGTCGGCCAGCAGGCGCTCTGCCTCCTTCGCCATGTCGCCTTTCTTCATGTGCTCGATGAGCTGGGCCGCCCGTTCACCGGCGCCCTCGCGAACGGCTTCGACGATACGCGCCTTGGTGACGCGGCCGAGATAGTTGCCGACGGTCGGCCGCCAGCCTGCCTCGACCATGTCGAGCTGGGTCGCCCGCGCCAGGCGATCGGCCTGCGAGAGACGGACCCTCAGCGTGTGCTCGGTGACGCCGGCGGCGCCATAGGGGTTCGGCTTCTCATAGAGCGCGTTGACGCCATAGCTGACGCAATGGGCGAGCAGCGCCATGCGGTTGGAGTCGTCGAGCGTGACGAGCCAATCCCAAAGCGCTTCGTCGTCGGCGGGGACATGATCGCCCCAGCGTTCATGCCGGTCCGTGACGGATTTTGCGGAGAGGCTGTCCTTCAGCTCGTCGGCTTGCGCCGTGAAGAACATCTGCCGGACATTGGCTTCGAGCGCGCCCGTCGCCGAGCGGTGCAGGAATGTGTCCGACACCAGCTTGTGCAACAGGGCCGTCATGGCGACGTGAGGATGGCTTGCCACGGCGTCGCGTAGCGCCAAGGTGCGATGCGCGGTCAGTTCGGTCACAAGGCGATCGGGAAGCGGCTTGATCCCGTCGTCTTCGTCGTTCTCAACGGACGCAGGTGCGCCGCCGATGGTGACGACCGCACGCTGGATGGCAGGCGCCACCGCTTCCGCGGCCTCATGAACGCCGATCTCCTGCGAGCAGTCGCCTTCGGCTTCGACGGGTCGTTCGTCCTCGGGACGGACATAGCCGCGGTCGACGACCAGCTTGCCGTTGGCGTCGATGGTGACGAAGGCGCCAGCAATGGCGGTTTCGGTCGGATCGTAGCGAACAGGCCGGTTGTCCATTTCCTCCATCGCCGCCTCGATCTCGCCGAGGCGCTGATCGACATCCTCGGGCAACTCTTCGGCGCTTTCATATTCCTCGGACAGGCGGTTATATTCCGCCTGAAGAGCGTCGCGGGTTGCTTGCTCCTGGTCGGTCATGTCGAGCGGTGTGCCGGAAATCTCCCGCAAGCCGTGGGTGACGCCGTAGGGGATGCTAACAGCGGCCTCGACCCATTTCCATCCCTCGGCGCCGATCTCGTCGGCAATGACCTTCAGCTTCTCGGCGACCAGGCGATCGAGCAGGCCGACGTCCTGAAGCCATCCACCATCGTCGGACTGGAACAGATCGCGCAACACGATCCCGCCGGCGGCCTCGTAGGTCTCGATGCTGACGAATACGGCGCGCTTGTCAGAGGCGCGGGCCGTCGTCTCAGTCAGCATGCGGCGGATCTGCCAGGGCTCCTTCTGCCAGCCATTGCGGATCGCCTCCCAGACCTGTTCCTGACGGGCATGGTCGGGGCTGACGGTGAAGGCCATGAGCATTTCCAGCGTCAAGCCGTCTTCGGCGTAGATGTCGAGCAAGGCGGGCGACACGGACGCAAGCCGCAGACGCTGTTTCACGACGTTGACGCCGACGAAGAAGGCGGCGGCGATCGCTTCCTCGGTCATGCCCTTGTCGCGCATGGCTTGAAACGCCCGGAACTGGTCAAGCGGATGGAGTGGCGCGCGCTCGATGTTTTCCGCGAGCGACACCTCGTCGATCAGCACGTCGCCGTTGGCGTCGGACACGACGCACGGCACGAGCGCGGTCTTGTTGAGGCGCTTCTGCTTCACCAGCAGTTCCAGCGCCCGATAACGACGGCCACCGGCCGGAACCTCGAACATACCGGTTTCCGCGCCGCCTGCATCGACGACGGCACGGACATGCAGCGACTGGATGAGCCCGCGCCGGGCGATGGATTCGGCCAGCTCGTCGATCGAGACACCGGATTTCACGCGCCTGACGTTGGCCTGGCTGAGAACCAGCTTATTGAAGGGGATGTCGCGCGAGGACGACAGGGTGATTTTCTGAATGGCGGTCGCCATGTTCCTTACTCCGCGACGGATGTCGAAAGCCTCTCTCTCGACTTGAAATCCGTCACGAAGCGAAGCGCCGCCCTCTCACTCTTCGAGGGCAGCGCCACAGAACCGGGAAAACGGAAAGGCACAGACGCGCAAAGCCGGCGATACGGAAATCCGCATCCCCGGCTTCACGAATATCAGGCAGCGCGATCGAGCAGCTTTTTGGCTTTCGCCTCCATGTCGAGGCGAGCGTCCTGATGCGGCTTGTCGCGCGCGACCGCGGTGATGCCCTGCACGAAATCGAAGATGCTCTCGGGCGGTCGGCCTTCCTCGGCCAGAACCGTGTCGATGATCTTGCCTGTCTCCGCCTTGGAGAAGCCGCGGCGGCGAAGGAAGGCGGTGCGATCCTCGTCGCTTCTCGCCACGATCCGCTCGCGGGACGCCTTGATGCCATTGATGAACGGGATGGGCGACGAGTTCGCGAAGTTGAGCAGCGCCGGCGCCGCCTCGTGCGCAAAGCGGGACGCGGCGTATTTGCTGTGGCGGATGGTGATTTCCTCGAAATTCTCGACGCCCCAGAGGTTTCGATTCTGGCAAACCGCGCGCAGATAGAAGCTCGCCATGCCGAGCGTTCTCGCGCCGACTTCTGAATTCCAGACGTAGAAGCCCCGGAAATAGAGGTCAGGCGAGCCATCGGGCAAGCGCCCGGCCTCGATGGGGTTGAGGTCGTCAACCAGGAAAAGGAAGAGGTCCCGGTCGGAGGCGTAAAGCGTCGTGGTGTCGCGCGTGATGTCGACGCGCGGATTGTAGACCCCGGTCGACCAGTCGAGCACACCCGGCACTTTCCAGCGTGTGTCGCCGGTGCCATTCCCCGCAATGCGCTGAACGGCCTCGACCAGTTCGTAGTCGTAGATGCGCCCATAGTCCGGTCCGGTGACGGCGCGCAGCTCGACGCGGCCATCGTCCGTTTCCAACGTCTTAATCTGCTCGGCGCGATGTGAGGTCAGGCCATATTGCAGATTGATGCCCGCCAAAGCGGCGGGAAGCTGGCGCAGATAGGCGGCTGGAGCGCCGATTTGTGCTGCGAGCTGGCCGAAGCTCCAGTGTGTCGGCGCGACAGGCGCATCCGCACCGGGCAGGATCAGCGACAACCGCTCAGGATCGGAGCGATTGGCCTCGACGTGGATCAGCGCCGTTTCCACCACGCGCGTCCGGCTGCGCTCGGCCCGGTCGCGTACCGCGCCAGCCAACTCGCCGAGCGACAGGAAACGCTCGTCATCCGGCCGCGAAAACCACTCCGACGAAACCCGGCCGACACGCTCGCCGCGCGTGACATCCACCTTATAGCCGCCGCTAAGATCGCGGCGGGCATCGAGAACCTGCATGTTCATGGGAAAAATCTCCATGACGGGCGCCGGAAGACCCTCTCTCGGCACTCCACCCGTCACGGAAATCCTGTCCGCACTCTCACTCTAAAGGGGGTGTTGCGGGGGCTCCCCGCAGAAGGGGTCGGACGAGACCATGGGCTCGACCGCAGGGGAAGACTTTCCCCTTCCGGCTCCCAGATCGCGATGGCGAAATTCCCAATTGGCGAGCCATTGACTCCCAATCAGCCGAAGCGGATAATCCCAATCCGCTGAGATTCGGAGTCGACATGTTCGGACGGTTTGTGGAGCGACGGGCGGAAGAAGCCCTTTCGGATACCCCGGTGGTCCTGATCGTAGGACCGCGCCGTGCCGGCAAGACGACGCTCGTCCGAAAGATGGGTGACGCCGGCCGGACCTATATCACTCTTGATGATCAGACGGTTCTCGCGGCTGCCCAGTCCGATCCCGCCGGTTTCATCAGGGGTCTGGATCAAGCCATCATCGACGAGATCCAGCGTGCGCCCGACCTGCTGCTGGCAATTAAGAAGACGATTGATGAGGACTATCGGCCGGGTCGATTCCTGCTGACGGGATCAGCGAACGTGCTGACCCTGCCGCGGATCGCTGACAGTCTGGCCGGACGGATGGAGACCATCCAGATGCTGCCGCTGGCAAGGGCCGAGATCGAAGGCCGGTCACCGATCTTTCTGGAACGCCTCTTTGAGGGAAAATTCCAGAGTCAACGGAACGCGATTGTTGGAGATGATCTGGTTGAGCTTGTCCTGCTCGGAGGGTTTCCCGAGGCGATCAGCCGCGACAATGAGCGGCGGCGGCAGGATTGGTTGCGATCGTATCTTACATCGATTTTGACCCGCGATCTGCGCGACATCGCCGACGTCGAAAAACTGACCGAGCTTCCGAAATTCGTGCGGCTGTTGGCGGAGCACTCAGGTCAATTGGTCAACTATTCGCAGTTTGCCGCTGGTATCAATGTCACCCACAAGACAGGGCAGCGCTATGTCGGGCTGCTCGAACAGGTGTTCCTCGTCGCAACGGTGCAACCTTGGTTTACCAACGCACTGAAGCGTATCGTCAAGACGCCCAAGCTTCATTTCCTCGATTCCGGCCTGCTGGCGACCGTGCGCGGTCTCACCTTCGACAGGGTGATAGCCGATCGCGGACCATTCGGCGCGCTCCTGGAGAGTTTCGTGTTTTCGGAGGTGCTGAAACTGATGAGCGCCTCGGACCTGCGGCTGACGCCGCATCATTTCCGGGATCGCGACGGGCGCGAAGTCGACATCGTGCTGGAGCGCGACGACGGCATGATCGTAGGGATCGAGGTGAAGGCCAGCGCCACGGTCAAGGCCGGCGATTTCGCCGGCCTGAGGGCCCTGGCAGAGGCTTGCGGAGACCGGTTCGCGTCTGGTGTTGTGCTCTACGACAGCGCGGATTTCGTGCCGTTCGGCGACAAGCTGGTGGCGGCGCCATTGTCGAGTCTCTGGAGTGGAGAGCCCGTTGCAAACAAGACTGGCGCGTCGAAATGACCACCAGAGAGGAAGGAAAAATGGTGAGCAGGGGGTCAGAATGGCGGAGATGGGAACCGCATATCCACGCGCCAGGCACGGTCATGAACAATCAGTTCAACGGCCCAAATGCTTGGGGCGATTATCTGACCGCGCTTGAGCAGGCGACGCCGGTCATCGAGGCGATCGCGGTAACGGACTACTACGTGACCGATACTTACGAGGAGGTGCTGCGGAGCAAGGCGGCCGGCCGTCTGCCCAGTGCCAAGCTGGTCTTTCCTAACGTGGAACTCCGGCTCGACGTTGCGACGGCGAAAGGGGGCTTTGTCAATCTCCACCTGTTCGTCAGCCCGGAGGATGCGCAGCATCTCGACGAACTCCGGCGTTTGCTATCGCGCCTGCAGTTCAACGTCATGCAAGATCGTTTCGATTGCACGCGGGCGGATCTGATCCGGCTCGGCAAGAAGGCCGATCCCAATATAGCGGACGAGCGGGCCGCGCTGGCCTATGGCGCTAACCAATTCAAGGTCAATTTCCAGCAGCTTCGCGAAGTGTTCTCCGAAAGCGGATGGGCGAAGAAGAACATCCTGATCGCGGTGGCCGGCAGCGCAACGGATGGAACGTCGGGCGTGCGAGAAGCGGCCGATCAAACAATCCGGCGCGAGATCGAGGGCTTCGCCCATGTGATCTTCGCGGGTGGCCCGGCGCAGCGTGAGTTCTGGTTGGGCCAGAGAGATCTCAGCCCCGACGAAATCCGCACTCGCTACGGCGGCCTGAAGCCCTGCCTGCACGGGAGCGATGCGCACAAACTCGACGACGTGGCGTCGCCATTCGGAAATCGCTTCTCGTGGATTAAGGGCGGGCTCGAATTCGATGCGCTCCGTCAAGCGTGCATCGATCCAGACGGGCGCGCCTATGTCGGAGAGCAGCCGCCGCGCTCGGCCATTCCGTCGCAGGTCATCTCGCACGTCCAGATCGGCGATGCGGATTGGGCCACCACGCCCGACATCCCGCTCAATCCCGGGCTCGTCGCCGTCATCGGCGCTCGCGGATCGGGAAAGACGGCCTTGGCCGACGTGATCGCGGCGGGTTGCGACGCGATTTCGCCATCCGGCTGGAATGCCGATGAGAACATCAGCCCGTCGTTCTTAGCCCGGGCGCGCAAGTTGATCGGCGGCGCATCGACGACGCTGACCTGGGGCGGTGGCGCGGTGGTCACGCGCGCCCTGGATGGCAGCGACGCCAACGGCCATATGACCTTTCCGCGCGCCCGGTATCTCTCCCAGCAATTCGTCGAGGAACTTTGCTCGGCCAAGGGCGTCTCCGACGGGCTGGTAAACGAGATAGAACGCGTGATCTTCGAGTCGCATTCGCAGGACGATCGTGAATGGGCGCTCGACTTCGCCGAGTTACGCGACCAGCAGACGTCGCGGTTCCAGCAGGCGCGCGAGCGGGAGGCCGAGGCGATTGCCGACATCTCGGACCGCATCGCCACTGAGTTTGAGAAAGAAAGCCTTGTCGCTACACTGACCACCCAGGTCGGGCAAAAGAAGAAGCTGATTGCCGACTACACCGTCGATCGCGCCAAGCTCGTCGTCAAGGGCACTGAGGCGCAGGTCACCCGCCACACGCGGCTTAGCGAGGCGGCCCAGAAGCTCCGCAACAAGATCCAGTCCTTCGGCAATCAGCGCCGCACCTTCGTCGCCCTGCAGGACGAGGTTCGCAGCATGCGCGCCACCAGGGCACCAGAAATGCTCCGCCAGGCGCAGGCGCGCCACGGCAACAGCGGTCTCGACGCCAAGCAGTGGGACGAGTTCCTGCTCGTCTACAAGGGCGACGTCGATAAGAGTCTGACAGCCTACGTCGCATGGGCCGATGGCGAGGTCCGCAAGCTCAACGGCGTTCCGCCGCCGCCCGGCGATCCGAACGTCGCCCTGATCCCGGAGACTGCCGATCTTTCCGCGCTTCCGCTCGCGCCGATCGCCGCCGAAATGACGCGCCTTGAGGCGCTGTTCAGCGCCGATAAGATCGTCCGCGATCAATACGCGGCGCTGACCGGCCGCATCGCGCAGGAAAGCTCCGCGCTCCAGACCCTCGAAACTCGACTCACGGACGCGCAAGGCGCAGCAGCACGCCGGAAAGACCTTCAGACCGAGCGCGACGACACTTACGGTCGGGTGTTCGAAGCGATCATTAACGAACAGAACGCGCTAGCCGGGCTCTACGCCCCACTAATGGCGCGGCTTGGAGCGTCGTCGGGCACGCTGAAGAAGCTCAGCTTCTCCGTTCGCAGGATTGCCGACGTTCAAGCCTGGGGCTCGGTTGCGGAGGAAGAACTCCTCGACCGCCGCAAGACCGGCCCCTTTTACGGCCGGGGTTCCCTGATCGCGGCCGCCACGGAAGCGCTGAAGCCAGCTTGGGAGACGGGCTCGGCGACCGAAGTTCAGACGGCCATGACCGCCTTCATGGCGAAATACCTGAAGGACCTGCTGTCGCACGCGCCTTATGCGCCGACCCAGCAAGTCGAATTTCGGGCCTGGTCGAAACAGTTCGCCCACTGGCTCCTTGGCACTGACCACATCACCGTCCGCTACGAGATCTCCTACGACGGTGTCGACATCCGGAAGCTTTCGCCTGGCACGAGGGGCATCGTGCTGCTGCTGCTGTATCTGGCGCTGGACGATTCAGACGATCGCCCGCTGATCATCGACCAGCCCGAGGAGAACCTCGACCCCAAGTCTGTGTTCGACGAGCTCGTGGCGTTGTTCATCGCAGCGAAGGCCAAGCGCCAGGTGATTATGGTCACCCACAACGCCAACCTCGTCATCAACACCGATGCAGACCAGATCATCGTTGCATCGGCAGGTCCGCATCCTTCGGGTGGTCTTCCGCCGATCACTTATGTGTCGGGCGGTCTTGAGAGCGCAAAAATCCGCAAGGCGGTGTGTGATATCTTGGAAGGCGGCGAAGCCGCCTTCCGCGAGCGGGCCCGAAGATTGCGCGTGAGATTGGAGCGATGAGCGCCGCCGACCTCATCAGCAAGCGGACCAGGAACGCCTTTCGCGAAGAGCTGGTCGGTTGGACGTTGGCCGAGATCTCGACCGAGTTCGACAATGAAGGATTCTCACCAGACCATACACATGACCCGCAGGTGAGCGGGCAACGGCGTGGCCTAGTTGAGCAACTCTACCACGCCATCGACTTTGGGGACCCGCGGCAAGCAAGCCGCGTGCTCGAGGTCTTTCATACTGTCGTCGTGAAAGCGCGAAGCTCCAACACCGAGATCGCACAAGCGCTCGTCGATCACCTCCATCGCGACGGCGTCGACACGCAAGGCGCGTCGTTCAAACTGCCGATCAGAGCCCACACATCGCTGCAGCCCCTTAGCGCTGTAGCCGCCTCGCTAACGGCCGAACAACTGCATAGCCAAATCGCACGGATCAATGCCTCCATTGAAACGGATCCCGCCTTGGCGATCGGGACGGCCAAAGAAATGGTCGAAACGACTTGCAAAACGATCTTGGCAGACCTCGGCGCCGAACATGCGACGCTTGATCTCGGAGACTTGGTGAAGGCGGCCAGCAAAGCGCTGAAACTCGTTCCGGACGGTGTCCCTAACGAGACCAAGGGGGCCGACGCGATCAAGAAGACGCTTCGCAGCTTGGGGGCGACCGTGGCTGGCCTCGGGGAGATGCGCAACTTCTATGGGTCAGGTCATGGCCAGGATGGGCGCGCGAAAGGCCTCAAACCCCGTCATGCGCGCCTAGCGGTTGGCGCGGCCAGCACGCTGGCAATGTTCCTGTTCGAGACCCACGACGATCGGCGGCGATAGATCATGCCGCAGCACGTTTTCTTCTCATGGCAGAGCGACACGCCGAACCGACTCGGAAGGAACTTCGTGGAGTCCTGTCTGGAGCGCGCGATCGGCGAGTTGCAAGCGGATGCCGAGGTTGATCTTGCCGATCGCGAAATCAGGATCGATCGGGATACGCGCAACGTCCCGGGATCGCCGCCGATCATGGAGACGATCTTCTCCAAGATCGATGAAGCCGCCGTATTCCTGGCCGACCTGACCTATGTTGCCGAACGGATCGGAGGGAAGAAAGCGCCCAACCCCAACGTCTGCATTGAGCATGGTTATGCGCTGAGAGCTCTCGGCTGGCGGCGCGTCATAGCGGTGATGAACACCGCCTTTGGTGATCCCAAGGCGCACGAGCTGCCGTTCGACCTTCGCTATGCGCGATGGCCGATTCAGTTCGAGCTCGCTGACAACGCCGGCAGCGATGCGCGACGTGCCGCAAGGGATGGGTTGATCCGTGACTTGGAAGCCGCGCTGGCCGCCGTCTTCGGTGACCCACAGGTTAAGGTTGCCTTGAGGGCCGACGCGTCAGTCGAACCTCACCCTCACGATGTTGAGCTGCTTCAGCGGTTTCATTTCCAAATCCCGCTCGCGCTGAAGCAGTTCCTCCGCCAGCACAATTTCGGCAACTCGTTCCTACTCGCCAGGCTCGATCCGTTGCATGAGATGAATGAGGACTGGGTGGGCGCGGATTACGAGTTCCACGACGCCACTGTTCAAGCGGCATTTGTAGACGTGCGCCAAGCTGCTCATGCGTTCGGTGAATTGGTCTTGCAGCGCATCTACGCGATGCGTGGAAATCCGAAGATGGGATGGCCGAAGACCGACCAAGACGCTGACGTCGGCATCCAACCCAGGACAGAGAAGGCTATCCGCGACATGAACGCGAAGGCGGCCGCACTCAGCGAGTTGATCGACGGTTTCGAGCGCGTAGCCCGCAAGCACATCCGCGTCGCCGGTGGCGCCCATGCCGCCGCCGTTCGAGCCGAGGCAGATCATCAAGCCGCCGAGCAGGTTCGAAGAGACGCTGCAGAGGCGGCTCTGAGCGAGTTGGCTATGGACGCGCATCGCGGCGCCGTACCTGAGATCGTCACCCGCCCACGGCTCACCATACGCCTGGCTCCGCTCGCTGCGACGGAGGGAAACCGGCTTGATCCTCGACATGTCGCCGCCGTTCAGGTCCAGTTTCCGCCAAACGAACACGTGCGTGTCAAGAACGACAGCGATGCGCGGCAGTGGTGGAGCTGTGCCATACCCATAAGGCGCGAGCCGCATCTGAATCCGGAAACGACGTGGCGTATGCGCTTGGTCCGCCCGGGATACCTTGAGTGCCAAGCCACCGTCGGGGCCAGGATTGACGATGATCCTGAGATCCTAATCGACGGCCGGCGCCTCGAAGCGTCGATTGTGCGAACCCTTGAACGAATGGCGCAAATTGCCGGTGCGCTCGGTCTCGATGGTCCAGCGCTCGCAATCATCGCGCTCGACGGCATGGAAGATGTCGAGCTAACCCGGGCCCGGCCGGGCGGCCGACGCATTCGCCAACCAGAGGTGTTCCTTCCGATGGTTCGGCTAGACGGAATGGAAGCGCCATTTGCCCCGGCTATCCATGAGGCCTTGGACATGCTGTGGCAGTCAGCCGGCTGGCCGGACGGATCTCCCTCGTTCGGGGCAGGCGCGTGGGCAGGATATTTGGACGAACGAAACTACGAACCCTTGGTGTTTGGAGCCCCATGATGCTCAGCAGGTCTTCAGTAGAGCCGCCGATGCAGACCCCCGACGAAGCGCCGCGGGAGCTGAACAACTGCGTGCATCTGAGTTCCGTGAAAGCGCGACAAATGGACGCCAAGATTTGACCGTGCTGCCTCCAACATCTGTGGCAAGCGGCGCCAAGGCTGCACTGGACGGCTACGAGTACCAGCTCGGCGTCTCAGTGTTGGCAGCTCTGCGGTTGATGCTGATCACCAAGTCGGCGAGCCGGATCACGCTCGAACCCGCCAACGAGGAAGATCTGGAGTCGGACCTCGAACCTGCGACGCCTGGCCGTGTCCAACCTAGTGCGAATGTAGCAGACGGCTACAAGCTCGTCGTGCAGGTGAAGCTCCGCAACAGCGGCCCCTGGTCAATCACCGATTTCGAAGCGTTGCTCAAACGCGGTACGAGCCGTCGACCAGCCAAACATCATCTCGACGATCCAGGCACGCGCTATCTACTGATCACCAACGCCGACGCCAGCGGCGTGGCGCGTGACCTCTTGGTGCAGGGCCTGGAGGAGTGGCCGGAGGAGCAGACTTTCCCGGCCAGCCTATCGGGGACATTACCCCATGCGCCGGAAGGTCGGATCGCTATCTGGGGCGTTCTCACCGAGCGTCTCTTGGACTTCGAGATCAACGACATCCTCGGCTCTCTTTTGCGGGTGCCGCAAAGCCGACAAGCCGAATGTCGCGCGCGGCTGCGCAACGAGGCTTGGCAGCGAATGCGCGGGACGAGCCCAGGTGTGTGGACACGCGAGGACTTGCTGAGCGTCATCCGCGGCTGTGGCGGTTATCTGGCGAGCGCTCCACAACTCGAGGCGTTCGTGCCGCCGGGGAACTACCAAGTCCTGAGCGATCTGCTCGAGCGGCGGAACGCCCTTGTCATCACCGGACCTTCGGGTACGGGCAAGACTTGGACGGCGCTGGCGCTAGTTGATCAGGCGCGGCAGCGGCCTTCCGCGCCTGAAATCATCCAGGTCAACGTCAACAACGGTCCCTCGAGCATGCGGACGCTGACCGACACCGGCCCGAAGCTCTTCTATGTTGAGGATCCGTGGGGGCAGTATAGCTTGCGGGGTGGCGCCGACGTCTGGACCGAACAACTGCCGAGGCTGCTGCGCGAGGCGCACGCTGGGCATCAATACGTCATCACCTCGCGTACCGACATGCTCGGCCAGGCCAAGGCCGACGAGGGTCTCAAGCGTTGGACCGTGGTGCTAGACGCTGACCAATACCGGGATGGGGAACTCGCGGATATCTACGACAAACGCTTGGAACTCCTGGCGACGGAGCTGCAGGCCAAGGCCCTGGATTTCCGGACGGACGCCTTGGAAGCGCTTGAAACACCGTTCGAAATCGATCTGTTCTTTACTTACATGGCCGACGGCCCTGAGCCGGATGAAGTCGATCCTGCCTTCTTTCGGCGAATCCTCGGGTTGGCCCATCGCGATGCTGTGGAAGGCGTGGTTGTTTCTTATCTGAATGCCAGCGATCAGACCGGCTGGTCGGCAATCATCTGGGCGCTGCTGACGGCCAGATCGCAATTTGACCGCGGCCAGTTGATCGGGCTTAGCCGACAACTGCGGATCACGGACCCGACTTTTTTCGATGGGCTGGAGAAGCTGGTGAATCGGCTCGTCGCTACGCGCCATCTGCGCCAGCCCGGCCCGACCGTCAGCTTTTCGCACCCGAGCGTCCGCGCTGGTTTCGAGATCTTCGTCAAGGAGAATTGGGCGCGTAGCGAAACCGCATTGACGTCGATGATCTCCGCCTTAACCCAGCTCGGCGGTTCGCAGCGGGACTGGGCGCTCGAGACCGCGGCGCGTTCGCTCAAAGCGATCGCCGATCTCGTCGCCACCGCTGAAAATCTTGACATGGAGTTTGAGGCCGATAGCGCCAGTCGGGCTAGGATCGACGCGTGGCTGGAGGAGAGCTTGGTCGATCCGCGAGCCGATTTCCGGCCCGTGCTGCAACTGGCGTCTGACGTCGGCACGGAGAAGTCGATCCCGTCAGAACTCGCGCGCTGGTTTATCCAGGGTATACGGCGCGGCGGCCAGTTCTTCCTCGACAGATGGCAGCCGCCGAGCTTCGACGACGCTTGGTATGAGCGCGTCTCGGCCGATCCTCGGTCGTTCGTGATCGCTGACCGCTTTGTCCGTGAGCAATTGCCTGAGGACCGGGACGGCTTCGGCGACACCTTTCCTGACAAGCTTGATCGGATCGCGACCGGCCTAACACCAGCCTTCCTCGCGGCGGCGCGCAAATTGGTTGGCTCCGGCTTCGATAGAAATGTCGGCGCGGTGGCAGCTGGGGCCGTGCGAGATCTCGACCGCTATGAAGAGGTGCTCGAGGCGGCGCTCGATGAGCTTACGCGGATTCGCCGTTCCTATGAGCGGGCGGGCAAGGAACAATGGCGTGCGATCGAAGACGGGGAATGCGACGCGGCCGTTGAGGAAGGCTATCAATCCCAACATGAGGACGATGGCTATGCAGCCGGCATTTTCGTCGATGCCTATGTAAGGCAAGTCAGATCGCTCGGCCGGTGGCGGAGCCTGACAGAGCATCCGCGGATCTCCGAGCTGTGCCGCGCTTGGGCGGACGAGTTGGCGCGAGCAAGGGGTTCGGTCTCGCTGGAAGAAATTCGGGCCGTCGTCTCCGTGACGGCAAACAACAATGACGAAGATCGTGCCTGGGAGGCAGCGCGCGAGCACTGGCAAGCTCCGCTCTCCTCAGACCTTCAGCGGCGGATTCTTTCCAATCCGAGTGATGAGAGCTTGCGCGGTGCGCTGGCCTATTGCGCCTTGACCAAAGCGCCGGCCGCGCTTGCGCAGTGCTTCAAGCGATTGGCTGCCATACCTATATCTTTCGTGCATCTGCTGGTGGACGCGCACGCGGCGCAGCGCCGCATTTCGAGCAAGACGCGGGCGCGGCGGATACGATCTCTCATGGCGATGCTTCCGGGTGTGTCCGTCGAGATATTTCAGGCCCTATCCCAGAAAGATAAAGCCGCATCAGCTGTCGGCCGAGAGGCCCTGCACTTGCTGGACCAAGCGGCAGAAGGAGCGACGCCCTCGGTACTTGACGAGATTGTGCCGGTAATAATCGCCAGCGGCGGCATCTCGTCGGCGGCCATCAGACGTTGGCTTGTTGAAACCACAGACCATCGACTCGCAAAGGCCGCAGCCGAAGCGGCGATCCTTATCGAGGACGATGAGCTGGTGTGGCTCGCGCTTGACCACAGTCGAGCGGACGCCCGCGAGGCTGCCCTTCCGTACCTCGCAGCGCGACTGCCAGATCCGCTGCCGCCGCGCCTGCTGGACTTCTCGTCCGATCCGGGTAGCCGGGTCCGGCGCGCCCTGGTCCGCATCCTTGCAACGCGGCGGTGCACCGAGCATCAGAGCGTGCTCCGCAAACTGATCGATGATGATTGGTCGGATGCTGAAGCGTTTCACAACGAAGAGCCATCATACCCCATCGCGCGTGAGGCCGTTGCCGGCCTCGCCGCCTATGGCAGCCTCTCGGATGAGATTGGTGAGGCTCTGTTGTTTAGGGCTGACCGCACAGACGACCGCTCGCTTGGCATGGTGGCGCTGAACACCGCTGCTCAATGCTGCAGTCCGGGCATACGCAAGAAGATCTGGGCTCTATCTTTCGTCGACCAGGCTCGCTGGGTCCGGGTTGACGCCATAGATGCCCTGAGCCAGGCCGATCTCGTCGAAAGCGAGATTCTCGACGCGATCACCGCCAAACTCCTCCTGCGATTAGCGCCGCCCTTGGCCGCTTCCGCCAGCGTTTTGCTCGCGACACATGGTCGGGTCGAGGCTGTGGTCGAGGCGATGGAACGAATTGCACATTCGACCAAGCGGCGCGCGCTGTTGCTTCTTGGCGTCTGCGGTCTAGCCGCCCGCGACCGGCCAGCCGCGCTCGGGCTACTGGCGTTGCTCGGATCAGATCACCCCGCGCGACGGCTGCTCGATCTGCGCGATGACGAACGGTTGCCGAAAGCAGTGCTCGACGATCTTGGCCATATTCGCATTCGTAAGGCCGTGTGGGGCTGGCTTGGCGACAAAATCGCAAAGGACTGAAGCCAGGTGCCCGGGCTCTGGGGGAGCCCGGGCGCGAAAATGGTGAACGGAGATGTCGTGTGACGCGGCCACCAAAGCATAGCGATCCGCCTGAGAAGGCCTTCGACCTGCTGGCTTTGGCTGCGGCCTTTGCTCAGCGGCATGAGTTGGACCTCAACGATCCGGCTTTGGTCGAGCGATTCCTCGCGGACGCGGCTGATCGCCTGAAGGCTGCGCTCGCCGATCCAACTCTTCTTCATGGCGCGCGAACTGAGCGTATGTTCGAGGCAACGGTCCTCAGCCTTGGGCGCTTCCGACTGTTCAAGACCGAGGATATTGGGCGGGTCCACGCCGCGACGACCTTTCGTGCCGCGGACTATCGGGTCGTGCTGGACGACGGCGACCAGTGGCTCATCGAGGTCAAGAACGTGCGCTGCGAAAATCCGCAGAAGCAGCGAACGACAATGTCCGCCGCCTATCTCGCTTCGTTGCAAGCCTATGCCAACGCGGTAGGCACTCCGTTGCGGCTCGCCCTTTACTGGTCCCGCTGGAACCTCTGGACTGTCATCGCACCTGACCGTTTCCGTCGGCCTGACGGCGGCCTTCGCGTCACGATGATGGAAGCGGTCATGGCCAACGAGTTCGGCCGCCTGGGCGACGTGTCGATTTGGACGAAGCCGCCCCTGCGGCTCGTCCTTGACGCCGCGACTGACAAGCCTCGCAAGCTCAGCGCCGAGGGGTTAGCAGAATTCATCATTGGATCGGCGCGGGTTTATAGCGGCGACATCGAATTGACCGATCCGCGGGATCGCCGCCTTGCCGAGATACTCTTCCTCTTCGGCGAGTGGCCGGCGGAGGGGCCATTGGCCATCATGGGAGATGACGGCATCGCAGGGGTAGAATTCGTGGCCGCCCCGGAAGAGTCTTCCGATCAGGGCTTTGACGGGATTGGTTGGGCAAGCCGGATCTTCACGCGGTATTTCGCGACCCGGACGGTGGACGGCGACCAAGTCATCCAACTCAATGGAGCGCCGGTCCCCGAATGGTTTGCACCGCTCGCCGCTTGGGATTTCAAACGCAGCCAACTGCCGCTTTGGCTCTTCCACCAGCAGCCCTCAACCCCGGCGTTGAAGACGTCGCGTGAGTTGGAGAACCCGTAGTATATTTCGGGTCTCGTACCGCCTCGCCGTTCAGGAGGTTGGCCATCTCAACCGCGACGCAATCTGCAGCCAAAAACAAGGCCTCTTCAATATCGTGGCTCGCCGGCACGATATCTCGATCACGCGGGCACCCTATCGGAATGGATGCTTTTTAACCGACACTGTGTGTCGCTATTTCTCGACATTGGGCCATTCGCCTCCTGTCCGCAGATCGGCGATACTCTTGGAATCCTTGGGGATCTGAAGGGAAACGCGCCAATCGCCCTGGGTTTGTCGACGCGAAACGAACTCGACTCGCTGGATCGCGGTCTTCTCGCTGGAACCGTACTCAAGCTTTTTCGCAGCATCGAGAGTGATCTGCTCGGCCTCTATCCAAAGCGCGACCATGAGTAGGACGTCTCCGAGCGCGCAGGGGCCATCTGCAGTGGCGACGGTGACAGTGCCGGGATAAGGAAAGCATGCCGTGCGAAATGCAGGTGGCTGCGCCTTTTGAATGCCGTCAAAAGGATCGACGGCCTCTTGGATTTGGTGCCACAGATCGTTCAGAGACCAAGTGGCGCCGGACTCAGTGTTGCGAAATATCGGCGAGAGAGGATCAGTATCCTCCGGCAAGGTGAAATCGACATCTTGCGGACTGGGAACGTTCCAGTCGAGCGTACGGAATTTCCGGATGTCGACCTGTGCAATAGCGCAGATTTTATGCCAGAAGAGCACAAAGTCGAGTTTCAGGGCCGAGTTGATTTCCGCAGTGGTTATTTCGGAATATTTTCGCAGAGAAATGCCAACGTGAGACGCGACAGTGTGAGCTTCCGGAGAAAAGCCAGATACACTGACGGCAATGGTTTGATCCGCGCCAATCGAAGCCTTCTTTGTGGCGAGCTGCTCGATCCAAGTTACGTCCTGAGTTTTTCGATGGCGTCGACATTCGATGGTGACAAGCATTTCGGCGGTGCCGACCTTCGCTCGAATGCTGGCATCCACTTCTCTCATCCGACCAGTGGATTTGCAGCGCAGACGATCCGGAGAGGTAACGACTATACCCTGAGGGCCCGCGTCTGCCTCAATCCGCGCGATCAGGCGTTCGAACTCGCGCCACTCCGGATCTCGACGCCGCCGCTCGGTCATTTCCGGGCACCTCCCTTTGTTTCGGCGTTTAGGAACATTGGGAAGAAGCTAATCTGCTTCTTGATCTTGATAATGTCGTCTGCGCCGATAGTGTTGGCCTTCCGCCGCTCGCCCCCCGCGGGAGTGATGACTTGCAAGTCCGGGTTCTCGATAATCGCCGCATGCACGTCGTCGGCATGGGCGGGTGTAATATTGTAAATGCTCTCGTAGAATTCTGTCACCGACATTGCGTCACCCGCATCGGTCACAAGGCGGGGAATATCGCCCATGAGCTGTTCTTTGGCCAAAGCACGACCATCCTGATCGAACAGATAGAGCCTGCCTTCGTCGTCACGAGGATCATAGGAAAGCATATTGAGCCCCGAACGACCGAAATGCGCCTGATAGGTAGCGTTGTCGTGGAGAATATTGTTGTAGACCTGTCGCGCCCGGCAGACATTGGCGAAGTGAATGAACCAGTAGCGCCAGCCATCGGGATTGTTGATCGAGAATGGACTGACATAAGGTGCGCATCGCTGGAACACCTCGAAGACCATCTTCTCCGCCGTACCGAGCCAGTCATTCTTGCTCATGACATCGTTCTGCGACGTGATGTCCGTTCCTTTGATGCCGAGATAGTCAAGACGTTTGGTAAGCTGATCCGGCTGGTCCTTCTTTAGAAAAGCCAGCAGAGAGCTTATCATAAATGTGTAGAATATTTCCGCGGACGCATAGGATCGCATAATATCGATGATCGTTTCACGATGGACGTGACTGTCTCCGCACTGGTCAAGATTGAAGATGACATTCTTATAGCGCCCCTGTTCCAGAAAGCCCTTGAACCTGGGATAGGCAGCCTCAAAAAGTTCGTTGAGATATTCCACGCGCAGGTGCAGCTTGGGGCAGGTCGCCGCGATGTCGGTTTGCATCGGCGCGACATGAGTTTTCAGAAGTTCGACAGCGTCCCGGCTGGCGTCGTTGAAGATCAGAAGGCATTCGACCTCAACCAAACCGAGACCCTGCACCGCACGTTGCGTGTTGACAGACTCTACGGCGCGTTTGAGTTCCTCTATAAATATCAGAGGAGAACCTGGCGAACCGCACTGATAGCGGCCGCCACCGGCGAATCCATCGACGATAGCAAGGCGAAAACGTTCACGCTGGGGCAATTTACAACGGACGGTCAGATAATCGAAGACGTACTCGCGAAGGATTTTGTGCTTGCGCTTGGAGTGTTCATCCAGCTTCGCGCCATCTGCCCATTCGTACTGCTTGGCAGTCATAGTCCTCTCCCTCAGCCCAAATCATGCAGATAGTTGAGGCGCAGCAGGCATCTCATCCCATGTCCGACCGCGATACTCGCGGCCGTTGGCTTTCTTCGACCTCTTCTTATTGTCCTTGCCCCACGTTCCCCATTGCTTGAAAAAGAAGGCCGTGTTCGCCAACTGGCACTGGACATAAACTTCATCGATCCATTCCTCACGGATCGGTCGCGCGGACTTGCCGCTTTCCCCGCCTACAATGGCCCAATGGATGCCCTGAAGATCAACAGCACCGACAGAACCGATCAGCGGCTCGAAGGAAATGAAGCGGATCGCTGCTGGCGCGGCGCGCAGATGATCGATCCTGTCGATGACATTCGCGTCCTCGATGCTGGTTCCGAGCCAGACATTGGGCAGCACCTCGCCTATCTTTCCGGCGACCAGTTCAGCCATACGTTCGGGCCGTTTGGTCAAAATCTGATAATTGTGACGCGGCGTCTCGCGCATCACCTGCCAGACCTCGAGGATAAAGGCGTCGCTGACTTGCTCGTGAAAGAGATCGCTCATCGAGTTAACGAAAATCTTGCGAGGCTTTCGCCAGCCATGAGGAATGGCGAGGGAACCGCGATCCTCACGCACCACGCCGTTCCACACCGTGCGCCGCCCGGTCTTCCGGGTGAGACCGGCATATTTCTCCATACCCATCGCCTCCAGGCGCTTGGCCATCTCCATCGCATAGCAATGGGTGCAACCCGCTGTGACGATTGAGCATCCCGCCACCGGATTCCAGGTGGCATCGGTCCACTCGATTTGAGTTTCAGCCATGACGCCCTCCCGAGTGTTCTGCCAGCATAGGCATCATGAGGCCTCCCGCATGGGGTTGATGATCTCGATGCCGGCGAAATCGCGTGCGTTGTCAGTGACGACGATGCAGTCATTCGCACCAGCAATCGCGGCAACGATCATGTCGAGGCCGCTACGGGGACGCCCTGTGGCTTTGCCGTCGGCCATCAGCCGCGCCCAGATCAGCCCTGCCTTGCCATCGAAGGGCAGAACACGCCCCGCAAAAAGCGCTTGAGGCCCCTCCGGCCCCGCGAACCAAGCATCGAGCGCATCGCGCTTCTTGCCACGCGGCTTTTCGAGAATGCCGCGCCGGATCTCTGCAACCGTCAGCGAGGAAATGAACAGATCCGCATCCCGCTGCTCGGCCCACCACGCGAGCAGCGCATCCGATGGCTGCGGCTTCACGATATTGCTGATGATGTTCGTATCGAGAAGATAACGTGTCACAGATCGACCTTGCGCCCCTCTTCACGCGGGCGAGAAAGATCGAGGTTTGCGCCAACCAGAGGCGACCGGCGTAAAGCACTCAGGATACCGCTGGGCTTGGGCGGTTCACCGGAGACGGCGGTCTTCACTACCGCACGCACCTGCTCGGCTTCCGGCCCTTCCTCGGCAAGGCGGCGGGCCAACGAACGGATCAACTCGCGGTCTGCTTCGAGCGCCATGACCTCAAAGCGCATGAAGCCGCGCTGCGTCAGGCGCGCGCGGTAATTCTGGATCGCTTTCTTCTGTGCGGCATTGCCCATGGTCATCCCTCGTGCTATATCTGGATATATAGCCGAGACGCGCATCACTGGCAAGTGAGGAGAGAATGGCGGGGTACATTGCAGAGGGATCTGGCCGCAAAGGCGATAATTTCGCCCGCCCCCACTCCTATGTTCACTCTGCTAAGGCACGCTACTTCGCGCCAAACTTCGCCAGCGCAGACAAAAGCGCGCCAAACATCGTCGAATATTCGCCTTTAATTCTCGTTGCTTATACTTCCAATCACCGCAATCGTGAAATCGATCAACTTGCAGTCGGTTTCGAACGGCGTAACGATGAATCAAGGCAAACGCCCACAGCAAAGGAGCCCACGTCGGCTCGTCGAGCCGGAACTGACGTTCGCGCGCCGTGGGGACGGTCCCGATCCGCGCTTGGTCGAGTTGGTTCGGCTGCTCGCCCGTCGTGCCGCGCGGGAGGTATTCGAGGAGCAGAAGCAGGAACGCCGCACGACGCGCTCCTGATGTTGCAGGAGAGTGCGCTTTGAAGGTCGCGATCTACGCCCGCTATTCATCCGACAATCAGCGCGATGCCTCGATCGCCGACCAGCTCCGCATCTGCCGTCTTCACGCCGAGAAGCAAGGTTGGCAGGTGGTCGAGGAATATACCGACCACGCGATCTCTGGCGCTTCGCTGCTCCGCCCTGGAATCCAGGCTCTCATCTCCGACGCCACGCGCGGTCGTTTTCGGTATGTCCTGGCCGAAGCGATGGACCGTCTGTCGCGCGATCAGGAGGACATCGCCGGCCTTTACAAGCGCATGGCCTATTCCGACGTGAAGATCGTCACCCTGTCCGAGGGCGAGGTCTCACATCTTCATGTCGGCCTCAAGGGCACGATGAACGCGCTGTTCCTGAAGGATCTCGCCGACAAGACCCGACGCGGCCAGCGCGGACGGGTCGAAGCGGGCAAATCCGGTGGTGGCAACGCCTACGGCTACGATGTGGTCAAGAAATTCGATGGGAACGGTGAACCGGTGCGCGGCGACCGGACCATCAACGAGGTTCAGGCTGATGTGATCCGCCGTATTTTTCGCGACTACGCGTCCGGCAAGTCCGCCAAGCGGATTGCGTTCGAACTCAACAAGGACGGTATCGCCGCGCCGGGCGGCGGCGATTGGGGCTTCAGCACCATCAACGGTAATCCGAAGCGAGGCAACGGCATCCTCAACAACGAGATGTACGTCGGCAAGCTGACCTGGAACCGCCAGCGATTTCTCAAGGACCCAGACACCGGCAAGCGTCAGGCGCGCATGAATCCGGAATCGGAGTGGATCACGCAGGACGTTCCCGAACTGCGCATCCTCGATGACGACCTCTGGCAGTCGGTGAAAGAGCGCCAGCAGGCGGTCAAACGGACCCACAGCGACGACGGCGAGACCGAGAACCATTTCCGGGAACGCCGTCGCCCCAAATACCTCTTCTCGGGGCTGACCAAATGCGGTTGCTGTGGTGGTGGCTATTCAATGATCTCGGCCGATCTGGTCGGCTGCTCGACGGCGCGCAACAAGGGCACCTGCGACAACCGCAAGAACATCCGCCGCGATCAGCTCGAAGCGCGCGTTCTGAACGCGCTGCGCCATCACCTGATGGACCCGGCGCTGTTCAAGGAGTTCTGCGACGAGTTCACGCGCGAGATGAACCGGCTGCGCATGGAGGGGCGTTCGTCCATCGATGCAGCCGAGGCCGAGATCAGGAAGATCGACCGGGAGTTGGATAAGCTCATGAAGCTCATCATGGCCTCGGGCAGTGATGACGCACCCACCCGCATGATGAAGCAGATGAAGGACCTGGAAAGCCGCCAGAAGGAGCTGAAGGCGTTCCTGCAAGAGGCCGAGGAACCGCCTCCCCTCCTGCACCCGAACATGGCGCATCACTATCACGTCCAGGTCGACGAGCTGTACGCGGCGCTACAGGAGGATTCCGAAGCCAAGCGGATGGTGGCAGCCGACGTGCTGCGCTCGCTGGTGCGGGAGATCATTCTGACGCCGGAGAATGGCGAGCTTCAGATCGACGTGCGCGGCGATCTGGCGGGTATTCTTGCGGTATCGCTCAAAAGCAAAAGGCCCGCCGGAGGGGCGGGCCGATCGCAAGTTGAGATGGTTGCGGGGACAGGATTTGAACCTGTGACCTTCAGGTTATGAGCCTGACGAGCTACCGGGCTGCTCCACCCCGCGTCAAAGACGGCCAATGGCAAAGTTAGAATGACATATCATGCGCCACTCGATACATATGCCATCATATTTCTTGTGATCGTGAACAAGGAGGATTTGCGTGATCTTTGCGGGCCTGGCGACGACCTACTCTCCCAGGTCTTGAGACATAGTACCATTGGCGCTGAAGCGTTTGACGGCCGAGTTCGGGATGGGATCGGGTCTGATCGCTTCGCTGAAAGCCACCAGGCCGGCGAAGAACACGCGAAGCAAACTGTGAGGGGCGAGTGGCGGAAAGGGAGCAGCGAGTAGAATGTTCGCTACTCTCTATTCGCCATTCGCTTAGCCCTGGTCTTCCGATCGCGCATCCTGTTTTGGATGGGCATTGATTAATGAGAACGATCAAGCCGATCGAGCTATTAGTACCGGTAAGCTCCACGCATTGCTGCGCTTCCACACCCGGCCTATCGACGTGGTCGTCTTCCACGGCTCTCGAGGGAGAACTCGTTTCGAGGTG
>DATBSP010000151.1:0-8573 GCA_036559705.1 Hyphomicrobium sp. | reverse complement strand
CTATGAAGAGGGCGGCGCGCTCACGGAAGCCGTGCGCCGGCGCCCCTACCAGGTGATCCTGTTCGACGAGATCGAGAAGGCGCACCCCGACGTGTTCAACGTGCTGCTGCAGGTGCTCGACGACGGCCGGCTGACCGATGGGCAGGGCCGCACCGTCGACTTCCGCAACACGCTGATCATCATGACCTCCAATCTCGGTTCGGAATATTTGGTCAATCAGCCGGAAGGCGAGGACTCAGAACAGGTCCGCGACCAGGTGATGGCGGTGGTGCGTTCGCATTTCCGCCCCGAGTTCCTGAACCGCGTCGACGAGATCATCCTGTTCCATCGTCTCAAGCGCGAGGACATGGGCAACATCGTCGACATCCAGCTGCAGCGGCTGATGAAGTTGCTCGCCGACCGCAAGATCACCCTCAAGCTCGATGACAAGGCGAAGGAGTGGCTGGGGCAGAAGGGCTACGACCCGGCCTATGGCGCCCGGCCGCTGAAGCGCGTCATCCAGAAGTATGTGCAGGACCCGCTGGCGGAGATGGTGCTGGCCGGCAAGATCCATGACGGCGAGACGGTGAAGATCACCGCCGGCAAGGACGGGCTCCTGTTCAACGGCGCGGCGGCGAAGCAAGCGGCATAGTGCGCGGACATCGCCGCTCCGGCTCAGTTGCAGAATTGCGGGTTCTTGATCGCGGGCGCCTGCTCGCGCACGCCGGCGGAGAGCGATGATTTGCCGCTGAGCTTCATCGCCTCCTCCCAGCAGCCGTAATGATTGCAGCGGTCGTAGCTGAAGCAGATCTTGCAGCTCGTGTCGTTCTTCACCGTGAAGTCGCGTGGTTCTTTGGCGCGCTGCGCTGCGGCGCGGTTCAACCCCTTGGCCAGCGCCGCGCAATTTGCCTTTGCGGCCCTACGGCCCGGCGTCGCTCCGCGGCCGCACGCGGCGGGCCGAAGCGAAGCTGCCGGCGCCTCCGATTGGCTCGACGCGGCAGCGTCGGAGAGCACGGTGATCTTGGCCGCCCCGCCTTGCCCACAGGACGCCGGCTCCACGACAGCCGGCTTCTCGCCTTTGCCCTCGACTAGCTCCCTGAAATCGGCCTCGAGCCCGATGATCACCGTATAGTTCCGCTCGTCGCTGTAGGGCTTGCCGTTCTTGGCGCGCAGCCCGTAGGCCACCGATATCCCGCGCAGGATGAGGCGGCCGTCCTCACCGGCCACCGGGCGTCCATACTTGAGCGCGAAAACCGCGCCGCCCGAGCCGCCGTCGTCGAGGTCGAGGTCGGCGTAGTAGAACGGCGGCCCGCCGAGCACCCCGTCGAGCACCCTCTTTATGTTTCCCTTCGCCACCGCCGGCTCGCGGTCGGAAAGCTTGTTCAAGCTGTGCAGCTGGTGGCCGGTCACCGAAAGGATCGGCTCCCCCTCGGGCAGCGACGCATCCGCACGGTCGAGCGCAAAGGCGTTACAGCCCTCCAAGTCGCGGTTGAGGCGAACCACGATGAAATCCTCGTTGTTGAGCACGTATCCCTTCCTCTGGTCTTTCTCGACGACCACCGGAATGGCGACCTTCCGCCGCGAAAAGCTGCGGAAGCTGCAGCTGCCGAACGGCACCGCCGCGCGTTTGCCGTCGAAGAAGACGTGCTTCGCCGTCACCAGCAGGTCCGGCCTGAGTACGCTCACCGCGCTCGCGGTCACTCTGACCGCGGCCCGGTATTCGACCTCCTCGCCGTCGCCCTCGACCGCTGGCGTCGCGCACACGATCTGCCCGGTGCAGGCCATCAATTGTTGCGTCTCCTCGGCCGACAGCGTGACGCCGAGCTTGGCCTCGCTCTGGCCGAGATTCCAGCGCCCGTCGAGCAGCTTGGCGCTTCCCTCCTTGGCGTAGATCAGCGCCGGATGCAGCAGCGAGAGTCGAGAGGCGATCGGTTCGGACGGGGAGGGGCTCTTCATCAGCGGCGCGGCGCCCACCGCAAAGGAGACGGCCACGGCCGTGATGGCCGCCACCGCGCCGACGCCCGCTCGCTTACGTCTTCGCATCGACGGAAAACCGCAAATTCCCTCGGCGGCCTTGGGGGGAAACGCGAATAAACACCAAAGCCGCGCCGCTGTCGAGGAAGCGCAAGGAGGCACCGTAAGCTTGCCCCGGTGCATCGTTGCTGGAGGTGTTCCGCCAAATGTTACGATGAGGACGCTGCCACGCGATTTCCGGGCAGGCGCACCGCCGAAATCAGATTATGGCCGGAAGCAGACTTGGGCGAAAGAATAGACTACTCTGTCAACCCGCCGGTATCGAACGTGGGCTGACATATGGGTGAGCGAGCGACGGGTCGCGATTCTCGGCATGATGACGTGGAAATCTGCCGGCGATTTGTCGATGCGGGCACTTCATCGAATTCTTGGAAGACGCGGACGTGCACCACTGTCCTCAAGCTAATTCAGTTCGAGACACAAACGGCCTTACAACGAATCCCTATGCCCCCATGCGAGCGCGAGCAGTTTTCGCGCTTCAAGATCAATCGAATAAGACGAGACTCGATGAGGTTATCGCCGGATTGAGACAAGCCTCGGATCTCCCTAATTACGCCGAGGATTGTTTTCGCCAAAACTTCTTGAGCGTCGACCAGCGTGACTCGTTTTTGCGTCGGCTGGAGCAAGGAGTGACGGATGGTATCCAACTAGGCTTGAAGCAGCGCCCAACACGCAGGTTTGCGCGACGTCCGACTAAGTCATTCCGTCGGTTTCCCGTTCTCCAGCGACCGTCCGAAGGCTGCTTCCGAAATTCATGAAGCGCGGTGATCTTCGTCCGACTGGGCCTGGTTTACCGAGGTCCGCTTTGGGAGTCAGCCAGCCTCAGTCTGAACACTTATCCCCGGCCTCCGCGCCGGCATTACACTCCACCCACCTCGTCCTTCTAAGGGGCGCTTGCGCGAGACGTTTGCGACGGCGGGACGGGTGCGGCGCCTGCGGGCCGTCACGCAAGACGACACTCGGGCGGCATTGGAGCTCTCCCCGGGCCACTAGGAGTCCCTGCCAGGGGCTGGCTGACGGATCGGTCGGCGCAGTCGAGCGTGACGGACCGGACGACAGCGGGGCACGATGCCGGAAACACCTGCACGTGGCGCGCCGGAAGGCGCCCGCCGCATCGTTAGATGCGGATGCCATAGGCTTGCGCTTTTCGGCGCGCCACTCCCCCTTGTCCCGAGGAGGGCCGAAGGCCCGTCTCGAAGGAAGGGGACCATCGATCAAACTCCGGACGCGTGATCCGCGCCGGGGCAAGGAGAACGCATGTCTGCTGAGACGCTCGCAAGGAACTCCATCCCTCCCCTTGACGGGGAGGGGGCGCTCTCTTCGCTCAAGTAGCGCGAAGCGCGGTAGCAAAAACTAGAGAGAGCGCGCTGGGTGGGGCGAGGACTTCTCCTGTTGCGCTCCCGCTTGTTGCGTGTGCGCGAAAGCCCCACCCCAGCGTCGCAAAAGCGACGCCGGACCTCCCCACGAGGGAGAGGTAGGGAGCGAAGGGCGATGACGGGGTTGGTTGAAGGAACGCGATGAAAGCAAACGACAAGAAATTGCGCGAAGATGCGCTCCGCTTTGGCGCCTACCGGATCTGCCTTTGGCGTCTGTGCCGCAAGCCGCCCTGTGTTCGCGCGCGCGCCTGCTGTGGCGACGCCGGCGCCTGGCGCAAGGCGCTGGACGGCGTGCGCTCTTAACCATGCGCGCCTTGGCACGATGCTTGCGACTAAGGGGGTAGCCAGAATTCCTGACACACCTCTTTGGGGATACCAGCATGAGAACACCCTTGATCGTGACGCATCCGTCCACTCTGTTGTACGATGGACTGCGCCGGCTGTTCACCAAGTCCCAATTTGGGCCGTTGGCGATCGCGACCGCGCTGAACGACGAGCTCGAGAGCCAGATGGGCTCGTCCGAGAGTTGCATTTGGCTGATGGGCGTGAGCCGTTTCGACGCAACCACGCATGACCTACTGCGGCGGGTGATGACGGCCGCGCCCGGTGTGAAGCCCGTGATCCTTGCCGCCTGTCATGCGCCGGGCGACGTCGCCGCCGCGCTCAGGGCCGGGGCGTGCGGGTTTCTCTGTCAGGATATTTCCGCCGAGCAGCTGCTCAAGTCATTGGAGCTGATCGCCTGCGGCCAGGCCGTCCTGCATCGCGATTGTCGCTTGGGGCAGCCGGCGCCGAACCCGGCGAATGACGCGGGCGAGGAGCATGGCATCTACGAAACCCGGAGCGTCGCCTCCGATGGCCGGCCGATCGATGCCGCGGCGACGCCGGCGGGAAGTTCCGCCAGCGAAGTCACGCACGCTCTCTCCCGGCGCGAGCTACTGATCCTGCGCATGCTCACCGAGGGAGCGTCGAACAAGGTTATCGCGCTGAAAATGGTCATCACCGAGTCGACGGTGAAGGTGCACATGAAGGCCATCCTGCGGAAGCTGCGTCTGCAGAATCGGACGCAGGCCGCCATGTGGGCGCGCAATCACGTCGATGAGGCCGTGTGGGCCGGTCTGTCGACGCCGGGCCCCCGCTTGGGTCAGGGGCATCGCGCCAGGGTCGAAACGGTGCACGCCATCGCCTGCTGAGGCTCCCTCCCGTCTCCAGCCCACCGCCCGCAACGATTGCGTCAGAAAAGAGGCAACGATAATGCCGCCCTGTGGCAGCGCTGCCGCTTGCCTGACCGCGCTTTCTGTTGTTTTCTTGCCTGACCGCGCTTTCTGTTGTTTTCTCAAAGCGGAAGTGCTCGCCAACGGGGGATAAACGCGTTGCAAGCCCGCCTGCTGATCATCCTGCTTTTCGCGGGCCTTTCGGGCTGTGTGTCCGGCGGCGGCGACGATCCGCGCATGCACTATCTCTCCTTCGGCGCCGAGCCCCCGAGCGGCAATCGCGTCACCGTCTGCCACGCTTACACCTGCAAGGTGCAGACGCCCTACACGTTCAGCAGCGCCGAGATCGCCTCGATCGCCGCGGTGATGGCCAGGGTCAAGCGCGCCGACACGCCTTACGAGGAGCGCCGCGCCGTCGCCTATGCCATCGCCAAGATCGACACCGACGTCGGCAACGCGCTCGGCATCAAGGACAGGGCCGGCATGCAGTTCACCGCGAGCGGCGATCCCACGCAGATGGACTGCGTCGACGTGGCGACCAACACCACGAGCTATCTGCTCGTGCTCAAGGCGAACGGCCTCATCAAGTACCACACGGTCGAAGGCACCATGTCGAAGGAGAATCTGGCCAAGGGCTTGGTGAAGCTCAACCCGGTGGCCTACTGGCCGCATTGGTCGGCGATCCTGAAGGAAAACAAGTCCGGCCAGAAATATGCCGTCGACCGCTGGCCGTTCGACCAGGGCGAGAACCCCGCCATCGTCAAGGTCGAGGACTGGTACATCAAGGATACCAGCAACTGAGGCTCGGGGCGCCCGACCTAACGGAGGTGCTCGCCGCTGCGCAGCCTCGAAGACTTGTCCCGGCCATCCATTTCTTCACCGAGCCTGCTCATTCAGGATCTTCGCCGCGCTCTCCACGACCCGGAACAGATGCGCAGAAACGTCCCACGCAAAAAGGAGGCACGGAGCGGAGACTTCAGCGGGAGGAGAAGGGAAGGAGGAAAGAAGGTGGCTGACGACGTCAGTTGGCTTGCGCGACGCGGTTCGTCACCGGATCCATCTGCATCAGCGCTTCGATGCGGTTGCGCTCTCTTTGGAACTCGGCGAGCTGGCGTCCCTCGAGTTGCAGGCCGCGCGGTACCGGCACGGTCATCGGGTTGACGAAGTTGTTATTGACCAGCACCTCGAAGTGGCAATGCGGGCCGGTGGACATGCCGGTCGAGCCGACATAGCCGACCACCTGGCCCTGTTTCACGGCGACGCCCGGCGCGACGCCGTCAGCATAGCGGGACATGTGGCCGTAGGCGGTGGTGTAGCCGTTGGCGTGGCGGATGCGCACATAGTTGCCGTAGCCGCCTTTGCCGCCGATCTGCTCGACGGTGCCGTCGCCGGCGGCGAGGATCGGCGTGCCGGCGGGAGCGGCCCAGTCGACGCCGGTATGCATGCGCATGATCTTGAGCAGCGGATGGCGTCGTTCGCCGAAGCCCGAAGTGAAACGGCCGCCTCTGACCGGATTGCGCATCAGGAACTTCTTCGCGCTGTTGCCCTGCTCGTCGTAATAGTCGACCACGTCGTCGGGGGTGCGGAAGCGATAGAATTTGCGCTGCTTGCCGTCGATGGTCATCGAGGTGTAGAGCAACTCGCCCACTTCGTCGTCGCTGCCGCCATCGAAGAACATCTCGACCGTGTCGCCGGCCTTGACCTTCTGCTTGAAGTCGACGTCGTAGGAATGCACGCGCAGCAGCTTGAGGATGGTCTCGGCCGGAACGTGTTGCTCGATCGCCGCGTGATAGAAGCTGGTGTAGAGCGTTGCGCGGGCTTGGCCTTGCGGGGTCTTGACGTCGTTTCCGATGGCCTGCGCCGAGGCGACATATTCGCCCTGCCGGTTGCGCGCGACGGTGGCGAGGTGGTCGCCCTTGAGGAAGACGCTGACCTTGACCGGCTCCATCTGGCCGGTGTCTGAGGGGGCGGGCACCAGCGTGAAGCGGAGTTCCTGGCCGGGCTTGAGGTCCTTGGCGCCGAAGATCGGAGACAGGGCCTCGATAATGTCGTCCGCCTCGGAAGGCTCGGTGCCGGCCTTGGTGAACAGGCTTTGCAGCGTGTCGCCGCGGCCGACGATCATCGTCGTGTTCTCCGCGCCGGCGAACATATCGTCGTCGAATTCGTCCTCATCGTCGGCGGCGGCGTCATCGGCGGATTTCTGGATCACCGTCATGTGTGGCGCGGTGCCGAGGCCGGTCGCGTCGTCCGGATGATAGGCCGCCTGCAGGAGTCGCGCGCCGCCTTCGCCAATCGACCCGGTCGTGTCGGTCGTGTCGGTCGCGCCGTCGGCGTAGGCGAAATTCTCCGCCGCCTCGGCGACCAATTGATTGACCTCGTCCTGCCTGAGTTCGACACCGTCGGTCTGCGGCAGGATCCCGCCCGGCATGTCGACTACGTTGACGCTGACGGCTTGTGGCGCATCGTTCGCGGCGCCGCCCGCGCCGACCGGCGTCTGGTCCGAATAGAGCTTGAAGGGGTTGAAGGGGGGTAAGTCGTTCGCGTCGGCGGGAAGTTCGGTGGCAAGCCCCGCGACGATGCGCAGATACGGCTTGATGGTGATGAACTCGCGGCTGCCTTGCCGCTCGATCACCGTGTCGTGGATCACCTGGCGGCTGACGAAGCCCGCCGCGGTCATCTGAATGCGGTCTTCCTTCTGGCCATTGGCGCTCTGCCCGTTCTTGGCAAGCGTCGCGCCGTGCATCGGCTGCAGTGCCGCGAGGCTCGCGCGCTTGAGCGAGCTCATCATGCCCGACCCGTCACCCATGTTCAGCGAGGCGTAGATGGCGACCCCGATGAGGCAAACCCCGACCATGCCGGCGAGACAGGTGCTCGCGAGCCATTTCAGCCGGCAGCTTGCTCCATCGTGGCCGGTTTCGCAGAGATAGACCGGCGGCAGCTTGCGCTCAGGCCTTGGCATCTCGCCGAGAAAGATGGATGGGAGTCCGGAAGCGGCGACAGGCACCAAGGCCTGGCCAAGCTTACGACGCGCAAAGCGACCGCCGCTGTTAAACAATCCGCATTCCCCCCGTCGATCGGCAGCCGCCCGTACGCTATTTTGCGTGCTTCAACTTTGCGTCGGGCGGACAACACCGAAGCGGTTGCTGTCCCTCTAGCGAGGCGGGATTGTCGCCGATGGGGGTGGTTTTCCCTCGATAAGCCCTTGAACCGGCCGTCTGCGCTGCCAATCTTAGGCGGCGACGTGGCGCGATCTGAAGGAAATCTCAGTCTTTCAGGTATCCCCCGTCGGCGGGTTCCCCTAAACCATACCTAGCCCCGTATGGTTACCGCGCCGTTAACGATTGGAGACTGGCGGTGCATTCGGGCAGGAATGTGGCCTCAGGGTCACAATCGAGGGGAAAAGCGAAAAGGGCCCGAACGGTTACCCGCCCCTTGACATTAGCCGGGGCCGCGCTTAGGTAAGGCCTTCGCGCGGGTCGTTCCCACTTCCTGCGGGACTATACGCAACCGCGCGATCCTCGGACAGAAGCGGAGCAGAACCTGAGTTCGCCTCAGGATACGCTGCGGCTGTCGTTGACTCCTGATGGGGGATTTGCTTCCATCGGGGGTTCGGGAGGTGGCATCTGCCACGGCCCGATGGCTCTTTGACATTGTGATATGAAGAAAGGGAAACGCGGACGGCGGAGTCCTTGCGTGCCGGCCTGTCACAGGGCTGGCAACGAGACTCTGACGGTCTTGCGTTTTCATAAGCCAATAGGCGTGTTGCGCGCAGATCCTGCAAAGGAGATGCGTCGTTTCATGCTTGTTGGGAACTCGTCAAAACGCAGCGACCCCTTGGAGTGATTCCTCCAAGGATATGTCAGAATCGAATTCTCAACTTAAGAGTTTGATCCTGGCTCAGAACGAACGCTGGCGGCAGGCCTAACACATGCAAGTCGAACGAGAAGCCACCTTCGGGTGGTGGACAGTGGCA
>DATBSP010000150.1:0-28294 GCA_036559705.1 Hyphomicrobium sp. | reverse complement strand
CGCCGATATCGATGCAGGTGACGCCGAGGCGGCGCTCCTCCTCGCTCGTCGCCGCCAGCGCGCTGGCGTACGGCGTGGCGATCAGGGCGCGCACGTTGAGATAGCAGCGCTCGACGACCAGCATCAGGTTGCGCACCGGCGCCTCGTCGGCGGCGACGGTATGCAAATCGGCCGACAGGCGCGAGGCGGCCATGCCGCGCGGGTCGTGACTGCCGGCGGCGCCGTCGACGCGGAAGCCTATGCGGTTGAGATGTATCAGCGTCCGGCCCTCGCGCTCGGCGAAGGCGTGTCCTCCGGCCATCAGGCGATCGATGTCGTCGGAGCGGACAACGCCGCCGCTGATGTCGACGGAGGCGGAGAAGTTGGACGATTGCAGGCGTCCGCACGACACCGAGACGAACACCTCCTCCAGCGTCAGGCGAGCGGCTCGCTCCGCCTGCGCGATAGCGGCACGCACGGTCGCCTCCGCCTCGGCGAGGTCGATGATCACCCCGGCTTTTATACCGCGCGAGCGCAGATGCCCGACGCCGAGCACCCGCACGCGCCGGCTTTCACCCGGCCGCTCCGGCGGATCGAGTGCGGCGATGATGCAGGCGACCTTGCTCGTCCCGATATCGAGCAGGCCGACGATCTGGGAGTTTCTGCCGTCTGTCTTGTCGCGGCTGAGCATGACGTTCCTCGACTAACTCTGGGTGGCGGTGGCGGCTGCGGGGGACGGCGCAGCGCGTACGGTGATGCGCCCCCGCGCGCGCAAATCGACGATGGTGTTGGGCGTATCGATGAGCTTGCCGAGCTCATCTGGCGAGGACAGCGCCGCCAGGGCGACCGCCTCGCGATCGGCGCCGAGATGCACGACGACGCCGGACTTGAGATGCAGCGTCCAGCGGCGCTCGCCGACGCGCTCGGCCATCTCGAAGCGCTCGGCGATGCGTGGAAAGCGCACGATGAGCTCGAGCAGCGACTGCGCCTGCTCGGGCGCGCCCTCGCCGGACAGGCGCGGCAGCCTGACCTTGGTGCCCTTCTTGAGCGCGGATAGCACCCGACCGGAGTCGTCGACGAGATACTCGCGGTCGTCGTTGAGCCACAGCGCGGCCGGCTGGCGCTCGGTGATGCGCACCTCGAGCGAGCCGGGGAAGATGCGGCTGATGGTGGCCGTCGACACCCACGGCAGGTTCTCGATGCGATCGCGCGCTTGCGCTGCGTTAAAGGTCGCGAGCGAACCCGCATTGGGTAGATCGATGGCATCGAACACGTCGGCATCGGCCGTGAAGCGCTGGCCGCTGAGCGCCACCTGCTCGATGCGCAGGCCGGTCCAGTAGAGGACTTCGTCAGTTTCCGGGAGGAACGTCGCCACGGCGCGCGTCTGCTTGCCGCCATCGGTGAGGATCGAGAAGACGAGCGCGCCCGTAAGCCCCATGAAAACGGCAAGGCCCAGCTTGCGGCCGAATGCGGCGCGGCGCGGCGTGCGCGGGCGGCGAGGAAACAGCGCACTCGCGCTCGTATCGGAAGTCGCTTCGGCGTTGGATGGAGGGGGAAGAGTGGTCGCGTCCGGATGGAGCGATAGTGCCTGCGGCACCCGCTGCGGGATCTCGATCACGCCCCCTACCTGTTGCAACTCGCGTCCTCGACCAACCACCGTGCGAGCTCGCCGAATGACCAGCCCGCGTGCTGTGCCAGCTCGGGTACCAAGGAAGTCTCGGTCATCCCCGGCTGCGTATTGACCTCAAGGCAGATCAGCTCGCCTGCTCCGTCGGTCGTGTCGTCGTAACGAAAATCCGCCCTGGCAGCGCCCCGGCATCCCAATGCGCGACAGGCTGCAACGGTGTATTTCCGGACCAATTGGTAAACATCGGGTAAAATGTCCGCCGGTAGCACGTGTTGCGAGCCACCCGGCGCGTATTTTGCCTCGTAATCGTAGAATTCGAGCCCCTTCAGCGTCTTGATCTCGATGACCTCGGTGACGAATTCGCCGATGACGGCGCACGTCAGCTCGCGTCCCGGGATGTAGCGCTCGACCATGAGGAGATCGTCGGGCGAGCCTCCTTCGCCGATCTTGGCGGGCGGAGCGTTGGCGCCGACGTCCACGATGACGACGCCGACGCTCGAGCCTTCGGCCACCGGCTTGACGACATACGGCGGGGCCAGCACGTGGCGGCTCATCGCCTCCCGCCGCGTCACCACCTCGGCATCGGCCACCGGCACGCCGGCGGGGCCCATCACGTCCTTGGCGCGCTCCTTGTGCATGGCCAGCGCCGAGGCGAGCACGCCCGAATGCGTGTAGGGAATGCCGAGGCATTCGAGCAGACCCTGCACGCAGCCGTCCTCGCCGAAGCGGCCGTGCAGCGCGTTGAAGCACACGTCGGGCGACACGTCCCTCAGCCTGGCTGCGAGGTTGCGATCGACGTCGATCTGCGTGACGCGATACCCTTCGCCCTCCAGCGCCTTGGCGCACGCAGCTCCCGAGTGCAAGCTCACTTCGCGCTCGGCCGACCAGCCGCCCATGAGCACAGCGACATGGCCATGCGTGCGCTCCGGCGCCTTGCCGATCATATGACTTCCGCCTCCGCCAGCGCTTCGCCGGTCGGGCAGCCGGGCAGCGGCAGTCCCATCCGGATGATCTCCCACTGCAGCATGATGGCCGAGCGCGCCTTGACGCGCGCGCGCACCGTCTCGCCGAGCCGTTCGATGTCCTCGGCCTTCGCACCGGCGTCGTTGATGAGGAAGTTGCAGTGCATCTCGGAGACCTTGGCGCCGCCAATGCGCAAACCGCGGCCGCCCGCCTCGTCGATCAGCTTCCAGGCGCTGTAGCCGGGCGGGTTCTTGAAGGTGGAGCCGCCGGTACGCTCGCGGATCGGCTGGTTCTTCTCGCGGTAGTCGGCGACCTCGTCCATCTCCTTGAGGATGGCGACGGGATCGCCGGCGGTGCCCTGGTAGACCGCTTGCGTGAGGATCCAATCGGCCGGCACCTCGCTGTGCCGGTAGGTGAAGCCCATGTCGGCCAGCGATAGCGTGTGGATCTTGCCCGAACGGTCGACGGCGCGCGTCTCGATCAGCACGTCCTTCGTCTCACGCCCGTGCGCGCCGGCGTTCATGCGCAGCGCGCCGCCGATGGAGCCGGGGATGCCGCGATAGAAGGCAAGACCCGCGACGCCGGCGTCGGCCGCGGCGCGCGCCACCTTCACGTCGGGCACCGCCGTGCCGGCGCGGATGCGGTGGCCGGGCTCGGCTGCAACGGTCGCGAAGCCCTTGCCCAAGCGAATCACGACGCCCGGCACGCCGCCATCGCGCACCAGGAGATTGGAGCCAAGGCCGATGACGGTGACGGGCAGATCTGCCGGGATACCGGCGAGAAAGTAGGCAAGATCGGCTTCGTCGGCGGGCGTGAACAGCGCCTGCGCCGGACCGCCGACACGGAACCAAGTGATGTCGGCCAGCATCGTTCCAGCGGCGAGACGGCCGCGCAGTTGAGGGAGCTTGGCCTGGAGGTCGGCGCTGAGATCGGGAAACGTCAACGTCGCGCCTCCGAGATGGCTGGGGTGGGGCGAACTATACTGCGTTGGCGCGTCGCGGCTCTTCGGCAGCAAGCCAATCGGGCAACGCATGCGCCCACTCGGTCGAGGTGCCGGCGCCGAGACAGACGACCATGTCGCCTGCGCGCACGTGGCGGCGGAGCAGCGGGGCGAGATCGCGCACGCTGTCGACGGCCATGGCCGCCGGGTGCCCGGCGGAGCGGATGCCCTCGGCCATGTAATGCTGATCGATACCCTGGATCGGCTGCTCGCCGGCCGAATAGAGCGGTGCCACGATGACGCTGTCGGCATCGCGGAAGCAGGCGCAGAATTCGCCGAAGAGATCGTGCACGCGCGAATACCGATGCGGCTCGAATACGGCGACGACGCGCCCGCGGGCGCCGGCACGCGCCGCCCCGAGCACGGCGGAGATCTCGGCTGGATGATGCGCATAGTCGTCGTAGATCGAGGCACCGTTCCAATCGCCGGTCAGCTCGAAGCGGCGCTTGACGCCGGTGAAGGTCGCCAGGGCCGAGCGGATGGCGTTGTCGGTGAGACCCGCTTCGCTCGCCGCCGCGATGGCCGCCAGCGCGTTGAGCGCATTGTGCTGGCCGGGAAGGGGAACTGCCCAACCGCGGATTTGCCGCTCGCCGCCGCGCACGCGCGGGCCGAGGTCGGCGTCGATGACGATGCCGCCGCGCTCCTGCGTCAGCCCGCGTAACACGAGGTCGGCGCCACGCGTGGTGCCGTAGGTCAGCAGGCGGCGCCCGTCGCGGCGCAACTGCAGCCGCTCGATCATGTCACGCGCCACCGGGTGGTCGATGCAGGTGACGGCGAGACCGTAGAACGGAATGTTGCGGAAGAACGTCTCGAACTCGCGGTGCATGTTCTCGACCGACTTAAAGTAGTCGAGGTGCTCGGGATCGATGTTGGTGACGATGCCGATCTGCGTCGGAAGACGCACGAAGGTGCCGTCGGACTCGTCCGCCTCGACGATCATCCATTCGCCCTTGCCGAGGCGCGCGTTGGTGCCCCACTCCTGGATGATGCCGCCCGAGATCACCGTCGGGTCGATGGTGGCCGCGGTGAAGATATGAGCGATAAGCGAGGTGGTCGTCGTCTTGCCGTGCGTGCCGGTGACCGAAACAGTCGAATAAAGCCGCATCAGCTCGGCGAGTATCTCGGCGCGGCGGATGACGGGAAGGCCCTTGGCGCGCGCCGCCTCGAGTTCGGGGTTGCCGGCCTTGACGGCAGTGGAAATCACGATCGAGCGGGCGCCGACGAGATTGATCGCATCATGGCCGATGAACACGCGCACGCCCTTGGCGCGCAGGCGCCGCACATTGGCGCTGTCCTTCTGATCGCTGCCCTGAACCGAATAGCCCTTCGCCAGCAGGATCTCGGCGATGGCGCTCATGCCGATGCCGCCAATGCCGATGATGTGGAAGGTCCCGATCTCACGGGGCATCTGCATGATGTGTCTTCCCTCAGTATCCTTCGTCGCCGACCAATGCCGCCAGCTTCGTGGCTCGCTTATGGCAACGGCTGCCTTTGCCCTTCAGCCGCCCACGCGTTTGGAACGCATCAGCTCCTCGGTGAGATCGGCCAGGCGCCCCACCGCGTCCGGCCGGCCGAGCTTTTTGGCGGCATCTGCCGCCTGTGCAAGTCCATCAGCATCACCCAACAGCCTACCAACGGCCTGCGCAAGGCGCTGCTGCGACAAATCCTTCTGTTCGATACACCAAGCCGCACCTGATTCGGCAAGCCTGGAGGCGTTCTGCAGCTGATCGTTGTCAAGCGCGTGCGGCAAAGGGACAAGGATCGCCGGGCGCCCAATCACCGTCAACTCGGCCACCGTCGAGGCGCCGGAGCGGCCGACGACAAGTTGCGATTTGGCCATGCGTTCAGGCAGATCGGCGAAAAAGTGCGACACCTCCGCCTCGATGCCGCTGGCCCGATAGGCCGCCGCCACCGCCTCGGCGTCCTCGGCACGCGCCTGCTGCACGACCTGCAGTCGATGCCGCATCTCCATCGGCAGCAGTGCCAGCGCCGGCGGCACAGCCTCGGAAAAGAAGCGTGCGCCCTGACTGCCGCCGAACACCAGCAGCGCGAAGCGCCCGTCCTGTTGTGGCCGATAGTAAGGACGCCGCGACGCCTCGATTACCGACGTGCGTACCGGGTTGCCGGTGAGCCGCGCCTTGTCGGCGAGCTCCGGCGAGAGATACTTCGTCGCCGCGAACGACGTGGCGATACCCGTGACACTCCGCGCCAGCATCTTGTTGGCGCGACCGAGCACGGCGTTCTGCTCGTGCAACAGGGTCGGAATACCGCGCAGGCTGGCTGCCTTCAGCGGCGGGAAGGTCGGATAGCCGCCGAAGCCGACGACGACCTGCGGCTTGATCTCTCCCAGCAGCTTGAAAGAGGCGATGAGGCCGCGTGACAGCAACACCGCCGTGCGCGCCATGGCAACGGGCGACTTGCTGCCGAGCGTCGCGGAAGGAAGCCGATAGATGCTGCGTGCTGGAAAGCCCGTGCCGTAGCGGTCGCCCCGCATATCGGTGGCGAGATCGACGACGATGCCGCGGCGGGCCAGCTCCTCGGCCAGCGCCTGCGCTGGAAAGAGGTGTCCCCCTGTACCACCCGCCGCCAGCAGCACCGATGGCGTTTGCTTGGTCACTTCTGCACCGGTCCCGTGGCCTGCAGGCCCACAACGTCAGTCAGCAATGGAGGCTTCCTGAGACGCGCCACGTCCGGCCGGTGCCGCGTCAGCGCCAGCAGCATGCCGAGCGTGATCGACACCGCAAGCATCGAGGAGCCTCCCGATGAAACGAAGGGCAGCGTGATGCCCTTGGCGGGCAGGAGCCCGACGTTGACGCCCATATTGATCAGCGCCTGCAGCCCGAACAAGAGCGCCAGCCCCTGGATCGACAGCCGCGTCGCCGCGTCCTTCTCCTTCGCCGCCGCGATCAGGGCGCGCATGACGACGAAGGCGAACAGACCGAGTAGCACGAGACAGGCGATGATGCCGTACTCCTCGGCGACGACCGCGAAGATGAAGTCCGTGTGAGCGTCGGGCAACGCCGTCTTGATCGTGCCCTCGCCCGGGCCACGACCGAGGAAGCCGCCTTCGGAGAACGACTTTATGGCGCGGTCGAGCTGCGAGTTGTCGCCTGGCGTCGGCGCGAAGAACTTGTCGATGCGCAAGCGCACGTGGGCGAACGTCGAGTAGGCGAAGGCCATACCCATGGCGCCGCACACGGCGATGATGCCAGCGCCGAGGAGCGCCTGCCCCGACAAGTAGAACAGCGTGCCCCATACGGCGCTGATCAGCAGCGTCTGGCCGACGTCGGGCTCGGAAATGAGCAGCCCGGTAAAGCAGGCGGCGATGGCGATGGCGAGCGGCAGCGCCGGCATGTCGCGGCGGCGGCTGCTCTCGGCCAACAGCCATGCCGACACCACGACGAACCCGGGCTTGGCAAACTCCGATGGCTGGATCGAATGCCCACCGATCGCCAGCCAGCGGCGCGCGCCGTTGATCTCCGGGCCAAGGAAGTGCACGGCGACCATGCCGAGGAGGGCGACGGCGAACAGCCCCAGCGCCAACCGACGGACGCCGCGCGGCGAGAACAGCGACACCGCCAGCATGATCAACACGCCGACGGCGGAAAAGAACAGGTGCCGCTCGACGAAGTAGTAGGTTGGCAGCCCCTTGCGGATGGCGACGGCCGGACTGGCCGCCAGCGAAAGAATGAGACCCACGCCGACAAGGGCGAGGATGGCGCCGACGAGCACGTGATCGACGGTGAACCACCAGTCGGCGACGCGGCTGCGGTCGGCGCGCGATAGCCTCATGCGCCGCCCCGCTTCATGGCCATGCCGGGCAGCGCGGCAACGATTGTGCGGAAGGCTTCGCCGCGCACCTCGAAATTGCAGAACTGATCGAACGAGGCGCAGGCCGGCGACAGCAGCACCACCGGCTCGGCTGCGCTCGCCCCAGCGGCATCACGTGCGGCGGCGGCGGTCGCCGCCTGGAGCGTGCCGCAGCGCTCGAAGATGACGCGGCCGTCGAGTGTGCCGGCAAATTCCTCCGTCGCCTCGCCGATCAGATAGGCTTTGCTGACACGCTTAAAGTGTTCGGCGAGGCTCGCAATGCCGCCGGCCTTCGGCTTGCCGCCGAGGATCCAGTAGATGTCGCCGGGGAAAGAGATGAGCGCCTTCTCGGTCGAATCCGCGTTTGTCGCCTTGCTGTCGTTGACGAACAACGTGCGCCCCTGGCGGCCGAGCTCCTCCATGCGATGCGCGAGGCCGGGGAAGGTCTTCAGGCAGCGGGAAATGTCGTGCGCGTCGAGCGGCTGCGGCAGTGAGAGCAGCGCCGCTGCGGTGGCGCAGGCGTTCTCGGCGTTGTGCGAGCCGCGCAGTGAGCCGATACCTGCGAGATCGGCAATTACGGTGGCGGTTCCGCCTTTGCGCAGCACGAGGCATGTGCCTTCGACACCGACATCGCAATCGGCGCCCTCGCGCGCCGAGATGCGCATGACCGCGTCGGCACCCTTCGCCTTGCGCAGATCATCGGCTATGGCGCGACAGTAGGCATCATCGATACCGACAACGGCCTTTTTGGCGCCCTGCGGAAGTCGCGCCTTTACCGCCGCGTAGTTCTCGATGGTGCCGTGCCGGTCGAGGTGGTCGGGCGTCACATTGAGCAGCACGCCGACGGAAGCGTCGAGACTGGGCGCCAGATCGATCTGATACGACGAGCACTCGATGACGTAGTGGCGACCCGGCGCGAATTCCTCGAGCGACAGCATGGCGGTGCCGATGTTGCCGCCGACCTGCGTGTCGCGACCGGACTTGGCCAGGACGTGCGCGGTGAGCGCCGTCGTCGTCGATTTGCCGTTGGTGCCGGTGATGGCGATGAACGGCACGTCGAAGCCTTGTGCACGCCGCTCGCGCACGAACAGCTCGAGGTCGCCGATGACCTCTACGCCGGCGAGCTTGGCGAGCCGCACGGCCCAATGCGGTTGCGGATGGGTGAGAGGCACGCCAGGCGCCAGCACCAGCGCCGAGAACACCGCCCAGTTCGCGTCCTTGAGATCTGCGGTCTTGAGGTCCGCCTCGGCCGCCGCTTGCATGCCGGCCGCGCTATCGTCGCTGGCGACGACATCGGCGCCGCCGGCGACGAGCGCCTTGGCGGTGGCGATGCCCGACGCGCCCAGCCCAAACACCGCGACCCACTTGCCCGCGAACGTTGTGATGCGAATCATGCGGCGAAATCTAACGCAACTGGAGCCGGTTGTGGCTTAGCGCAGTTTCAGAGTGGCGAGGCCGACGAGCGCCAGGATCACCGAAATGATCCAAAAGCGTACGACGACGGTGGATTCCTGCCAGCCCTGCTGCTCGTAGTGGTGATGCAGCGGTGCCATTCGGAAGACACGCTTGCCGGTTGCCTTGTAGGAGGCGACCTGGATGATCACCGACAGCGTCTCCAGAACGAACAGGCCGCCGACGATGGCCAGGACGATTTCGTGCTTGGTGGCGACGGCGATGGCGCCGAGTGCGCCGCCGAGGGCCAATGAGCCCGTATCGCCCATGAAAATCATGGCGGGCGGGGCATTGAACCACAGGAAGCCCAACCCGGCACCGATAAGCGCGCCGCAGATGACCGCGAGCTCGCCGGTACCCGCCACATAGTGGATCTGCAAGTAGGAGGCGAACTTGGCATTGCCGATGAGGTAGGCGATGAGGCCGAAGGTGGCGGCGGCGATCATCACCGGCACGATCGCGAGGCCGTCGAGGCCGTCGGTGAGGTTCACGGCGTTGCCGGCACCGGCGATAACGAACACGCCGACTAGGACGAAGAATATCCCCAGGTCCAGCACCACGTTCTTGAAGAACGGCAGCGTCAGCACCCGGCTGATCTCGGGCGGCCCCAGATACATGACGAAGCCGGTGGCGATGGCGGCGATGAGCAGTTCGAGCCCCAGGCGCATGCGGCTGGAAAAGCCCGACGAAGTGCGGCGCGTCACCTTCAGATAATCGTCATAAAAGCCGATGGCGCCGTAGCCGAGCGTCACGCCCAGCACGATCCAGATGTACGGGTTGCCGAGGTTTGCCCAGAGCAGCGTCGAGACGATGACGCCGGCGATGATCATGAGCCCGCCCATGGTCGGCGTGCCGACTTTGGAGAGGTGCGACTTGGGGCCGTCGTCGCGGATCGGCTGGCCCTTGCCCTGCTTCACGCGCAACAGATCGATGATGCCCGGGCCGAACAGCATGACGAACAGCAGCGCGGTGAAGATAGCGCCGCCGGTGCGGAAAGTGATGTAGCGGAAAACGTTCAGGATCCCGATCTGATCGCTGAAGTTTACGAGTTCATACAGCATCCAACTCTCCGATCGGCATGTGCCCTCTGTCCGCGGCTCTGGCTATTGATTGCCCCTAAGCCCGCGCATGCTCTTGTTCGCCTTTAGATATCAGAGCCTCGACCAGCGACGCCATGCGTGAGCCGAGCGACCCTTTGACCATCACCACGTCGCCCGCCCGTACGGTTGCCGCCAGCGCCGCAGCGATCCCCTCCGATGCCGGCGCCCATGCGCCGCGACGCGCGGGCGGCATTGCCTCAAACAGCTGCTGCATGCCGGGGCCACAGGCAAAGACCAGATCGACGCCGGCGGCGTCAACCGGATCATTGAGCGCCGCGTGTAGCGCGTGCGAGTTCTCGCCCAGCTCCAGCATGTCGCCGAGCACCGCGATGCGGCGGGGAAAACGCGCCCGCGACACCGTCGCCATGGCGGCCAGCGCCGAGCGCATCGAGGCGGGATTGGCGTTGTAGCTTTCATCGATGAGCAGCACGGAGCCGCCCGCAACGCCGATCTCGCGGCGCTCGCCGCGGCCCTTTGCTGCGCGCATCTCGGCCAGCGCCGGGATAGCCTCCTCGACATCGGCGCCGAGGGCGTCGAGCGCGGCGATAACGGCGAGCGAGTTCTGCGCAAGGTGCGCCCCCGGTGCGCCGACCCGGTAGACGATGCGCCGTCCGCCAATGCGCACGGCGATGTCCGACCCGTCGGCATCGAGCGACCACACTTCGGGGCGGACGTCGGCGTTTTCATGGCCGCCGAACGAAACAATGCGCGCACCATGCTCCTTGGCGCGCTGCGCCAGCAGCTCGAAATGCGCGTTGTCACGATTGAGAATGGCAACACCGCCAGGCTCCAGTCCGGCGAATATCTCTGCCTTTGCCTCAGCGATCTTGTCGGTCGTGCCGAAGAATTCCAGGTGCACCGGCTCGACTGTCGTCACGATGGCGACGTGCGGGCGCACCAACGTCGTCAGCGGCGTGATCTCGCCTGCGTGGTTCATGCCGATCTCGAACACGCCGAAGCGTGCGTCAGCCGGCATGCGGGCCAGCGTCAGCGGCACGCCCCAGTGATTGTTGAAGGATTTCTCCGCCGCGTGCGTCAGGCCAAGGCGCGACAGGCAATTACGCAGCGCCTCCTTGGTGCCGGTCTTGCCGACACTGCCGGTGACGGCGACCATGCGCGCCTCGCTGCGTCGGCGGGCCGCAGATGCAATGCTACGCAGCCCTTCGAGCGTTTCGCGCACGCGCAATAGCGCCCCATCGCCCGCAACTCGCTTATATTCTGTCTCGACAAGAGCGGCAGCCGCTCCCTTGCGGAACGCCTCGAGTACGAAGTCATGCCCATCGCGCACGTCGCGCAGCGCCACGAACATCTCGCCCGGCTGCAGAGAGCGCGTATCAAGGGAAAACCCCGTGATGGGGACGCTCGGCGCCCCGTCGGCAGCGCCGATCGCAGCCGGCACCAGCTTATCCCAGGTCCACAGCGCTCCGCTCATGCCTCAGCCGCGCTCCAATGCCTTGCGGACCTCGTCGTGGTCCGAGAACGGAAGCACCTTGTCGCCGACGAGCTGTCCGGTCTCGTGCCCCTTGCCAGCGACGACCACCACATCGCCGGCACCCAGCATGGCAACGCCGGCAGCAATCGCCTCAGCCCTGTCGCCAATCTCCCGGGCACCCGGCGCGGCAAGGAGAATCTCGGCGCGGATGGCGGCCGGCTTCTCGGTACGCGGGTTGTCGTCGGTGACGATGACGACGTCCGATTTTTCCACGGCGATCGACCCCATGATCGGCCGCTTGCCTTTGTCGCGATCGCCCCCGCAGCCCATGACGCAAATAAGCTTGCCGGTGGCAAACGGGCGCAACGCATCGAGAACCGCGGCGAGCGCCTCGGGCTTGTGTGCGTAGTCGACGACGGCGAGGCCGCCGCGCGCTTCACCGATGATCTCCAGCCGGCCCTTGACGCCATGCAAGCCTTGCAGCGCCGGCAGCACGCGGCCGGCGACCTCGCCCGTCGCGATGGCGAGACCGGCAGCCACCAGCGCATTCGAAGCTTGGTATTCGCCGAGCAGCGGCAGGCGGATGTCGAACACGCGACCCTCGTGCGCCACCGACAGCCGCTGCGCAAAGCCTTCGCGCACCAGCCGCTCGAGCCTCAAAGTTTCGCCGGTGCGCCCGACGGTAAAGACGCGGCGCCCGGCGTCCTGCGCTGCCGCGAGCGCGCGTGCTCCCTCGGCGCCGTCGACATTGATAACCGCCGTTCCGTCCTCCGGCAGCAGCTCCGAGAACAGTCGCAGCTTGGCCGCCAGATAGTCCTCGACGGTCGGGTGATAGTCGAGATGATCGCGGCCGAGATTGGTGAAGCCCGCCGCCTTCAGCAACACTCCGTCGAGGCGATGCTGGTCGAGGCCGTGCGAGGACGCTTCGAACGCCAGGTGCGTGACGCCTTCGGCGGCGAGCTCCGCCAGCGTCTTGTGCAGGGAAACGGGGTCAGGCGTCGTCAGCGAGCCGTAAATCGCGCTGTCGCTCTTGACCAGTCCGATGGTGCCGAGCGAAGCGCTCTTGTGCCCCAGCGCGGCGTATATCTGCCGCGTGAAGTCGGCGACTGAGGTCTTACCGCTCGTGCCGGTGACCGCGACCACCGTCTGCGGCTGCTGCAGTCCATAAAAGCGCGCCGCCATCAGGGCCAATGCGCGGCGCGGCTCCTTAGCGCGCAGAACCGGAACGTCGCCGACACCGGCAACCACGGCGTCTTGGTTTGTCAGGATGGCGACGGCGCCCTTGGCGACGGCATCGGCGATATAGCGTGCGCCATCAGCTTTGCTGCCGGCGATCGCCACGAACACGCAACCAGGCCGCACGTTGCGGCTGTCGGACGTGATGCCGGCGACCTCCACGTTTCCGGATCCGGCCGGAGCGGCGGCGTCGGCCCCGATGAGCGAGGAGAGGAGCATGTTTCTCCTGGGGGCTGTGTGGAACTCAACGCCTACGACTTGCGTCACCGAGCTTCATATTTTGCGTGTGCCGCAGCGTCAAACGCCATGCCGAGGCTGCCCGCCGACGCTGCTTGCGTTGGCGCCATGCCCAGCAGCGGTCCGATGCGCGAGATGACGCGGCCCGCGGTCGGCGCGGCGTTGCGTGCTGCCAGCACTTCGCCGCCCGTTTCCTGCGTCGCCTGCGGCTCGAACAGCAGTACGAAAACAAGATAGCGCGGATTGTCCATCGGGAACGCCGCAAGGAACGAGGAGATCACGGCTTTCTCGCGGTAGCCGCCGGCTCCGGGCAGCTCCGCCGTGCCGGTCTTGCCGCCGACCTGATAGCCGCGCACTTCGGCGCGCTTGCCCGTGCCGGCCGGCTCGGCGACGTTGCGCCGCATCAGCAGGCGCATTTTTTCGCTCGTTGTGGCGCTGATGAGTGGAATGTCGGCGCTGCCGGCATCGGCAGGCCGTTTGACGAATGTCGGCATGACCTTTCGTCCGCCATTGACGATCGCGGCGGCCGCGGCGGCGAACTGAAGCGGCGCCAAGGCGATGCCGTGGCCGTAGGAGCCGGTGATCGTCTCGACCTCGCCCCAGCGCTGCGGGGTCTGCGGCGGGGCGACGTTGCCGGCCTCGGTCTTCATCACATCAAGCAGCTGCATGTGACGCAGGAAAGCCTCAAAGCGCTGCGGGCCGGCCTGCAACGCCAACATCGCGGCACCGACGTTAGAGGAATGCAGGAAGATCTCCGCCACGGAGAGCGGTCGGCGCAGCGGATGCAGATCCTTGATGGTGAAGCGTCCGGCGGCGAGCTCCTTGCGCACGTCGATGATCGTGTCCGGGGTCACCAGCGCCTGGTCGATGGCCATAGCCACCGTCAACGTCTTGAATACCGAGCCAAGCTCGAAGGTGCTGCCGGCGATCTTGTCGTTGCGATCCTTATCCAGGTTCGGCTTGGCGGGATCGACAGCGGGAAGCGAAGCCGATGCCAGTACCTCGCCGGTCGTCACGTCCAGAACGACGCCGGCAGCGCCCTTCGCCTTAAAGCGGTCGACGGCGTCGGCCAGCTCGGCTTCGACCGCGTGCTGCACGCCGATGTCCAGGGAAAGGCGCACGGGTGGCCGCTCGGCTAGCGTCGCCCCTTGCACGGATTCGACGCCCACCACCTCGTCGACGTAGCGCTCGATGCCGGCGACGCCCTTGTTGTCGATGTTGACGTAGCCCAGCACGTGGCCCGCGAGCATGTTCGCGGGATAGGCGCGGCGCAGCTCGCGGCGAAAATCGAAACCCGGCAGCCCCAGTTCGTGCACCGCCTGCGCCGTGCGCGGGGCAAGTCCGCGACGTACCCATACGAAGCGGCGGCTGCGGTCGGAGAGATCCTTCCTCAATAAGTTGCGGTCGAGGTCGGGGAACACGGCGGCGAGCCTTTCGACTGCCTCGTCGCGATCGATCACGCGCGCCGGATCGGCAAACAACGAATAAGCTTCGACGTCCGTCGCCAGCAAGCGGCCGTTGCGGTCGACGATGTCCGGGCGTGCAAAGCTCTGTGCGACGGTCTCGTTGAGGCTGGAAGATATCTCGCCTTGCCCGTACAGAGCGAGGCGCACGAGCTGGGCGCCCACGGCAAAGAAGGCAAGCGCCACGGCGAGCATGGCGATCAGCGTGCGCAGGGGGCCGTTGGCGCCGCGTGACCCCGGCGCGCCGTCGCCCTCCTCGGCGTCATGCATCCCCGCGCTGGCCGGCCGCGCCTCCAACTCAGTTTCTCCTCTTCTTGGGAGCGGCGCTATCCTGGGCGGCGAGCGCCCGCGCGAGAGCATCGTCCGGCGTCGCGGCGAGCTGCTGCTCCGAGGCTGGCCCAAGACCTAGTCCCCGCGCCAATGGTTCGATGCGGTCCGGACGCCCGAGGTGCGCGCGCTCAGCCTTGAGGACGGCAATGTCGCCGCGCGCTTTCTCGATGGCGCGTTCCTGGTCGGTGACGCGCGCTTCGAGCTGCCGCGTGTCGTAGTTGCTGCTGTAGAGCACGAACGCGCTGGCGACCGTGAGGATCAGCGCCCCGAGAATGATCAGCCGCATCGAGCCCTCCAGCCGTCAGCCTCTAGTCCTCCACCGAGGGCACCCCCAGCTCGTCTTCATCGAGCGGCCAGGACGGCGCACCGGTGCGCACCGCCGACCGCAATCGTGCCGATCTGGCGCGCGGGTTTACCTCAAGTTCTGCTTTCGAAGGTGTTAACGGACGCGAGTTAACAATCTCGAAACTGGGTGCTGAAAATTTTACGGATTGCTCCGGCAAGTGGCGGGAACCGCGCGATTCCTTGCCGGCACGCTCGTTGAAAAACCGCTTCACGATACGGTCCTCGAGCGAATGGAAGGTGACGACGACCAGCCGGCCCCCCGGTTTTAAAATGCGCTCGGCGGCGGCGAGACCGCGGGCAAGCTCGCCCAATTCGTCATTCACGTAGATGCGCAGCGCCTGGAACGTCTGCGTCGCGGGATGGCGATCATCGCCGCGCCGTCCGCCGACGGCACGCGACACGAGTTCGGCCAGGGCGCGCGTGGTGGTGATCTGTTCGACGGCGCGCTCTTTGACGATGGCCCGGGCGATGGCGCGCGAGCGGCGCTCCTCGCCCAGAACGTAGAGAATGCGCGCGAGATCTTCCTCGTCCGTCTCGTTGACGACATCGGCCGCCGATAGGCCCGACGACGACATGCGCATGTCGAGTGGTCCGTCGGCCTGGAACGAGAAGCCGCGCTCCGCCTCATCGAGCTGCATCGACGACACGCCGATGTCGAGCACGATGCCGTCGACCGGCGGCACATCTTGCTCGCGCGCCACGAGATCCAATTCGGAGAAGCGTGATTCGAGAAGTGTCAGTCGGTCGCCGAACACATCCTTCAGCGCCCTGGCGCCGAGAATGGCGCTCGGATCGCGATCGAGTGCCAGCACGCTGCAGTCGGCAGCTTCCAGAATGGCCCGGCTGTAGCCGCCGGCGCCGAACGTTGCGTCGATGTAGGTTGCGCCGTCTACCGGCCGGAGGCTGGCGATGACCTCCGAAAGCAGCACGGGGATGTGGCGCGCACGGCCGGCCTCAATGGACTTGCCTCCTGGCCGGCGGCGCGCCGTCATCCCCGTGCTCCTTCGCTTCCGTCATCCTCGTCTGAGGATGGACGGTTCCCCGCGCCGAAGAGCTTACGCGTCTGGTGGACTTTCTCCCGCGCGCGCTCGCGCCGTTCGGCGAAGCGCTCGGGGTTCCACATCTGAAATTTGTCACCCAGGCCGACAAAAGTGACTTGGGTTGAAAGACCGGCGTGCGTGCGAAGGCCCTCAGGAAGGCTGATGCGCCCGTCGCCGTCGATGGCGAGCACCTGGACGTCGCCGTAGAGTGCGACAGACAGCTCATCGCGCTCGTCCGAATAGTCCGGCAAGCCTGAGAGAAGCCCATCGATCTTTTTTGCAAGTCTCTCGCCGCCAGCATCGAGAGCCGGAGCTTCGAGCGCGGGGTAGCAGTAGATGCCGCCGGCACTTCCAGTGGCATAGCCATCGCGTTCGAGCACAGCGCGGAAGGGCGCGGGGATTGAGACCCGGCCTTTGGCGTCGATCTTGTTTGTGAATGTCGAGACAAAGCGGTCCATCCCCTTTTTCGCAGCCTCGCGCACCACTCCAAATCAACGCACTTCGAAGGGCATGCCTTCGCAGTTTTGCCGATGCACCGACCGGGGTGCCGTGGCGGTCGCTCGGGTTTCGAGCCCTCGATCGAAACCGGCGCCCAGCCACGGGACCGTGCCCGGTGCGGTCGGGCCACTATGGGATCGCATGGGATTAGATGGACGTCAATGGTTTATTAACGTTTTTCGGTGGGGAGATTTGGTTGCAGAGCCTTGTGCACAAGCGATTTTCGACGCTCGGCCCCAAGCCGGGGCTGGCGCCCGAAAGGCCTGTGCTAGTTTGGCCACGCGAGACTGCCATCCCCGGACACAATCGAAGGACTTGAGGAGAAGCGAATGCCTGACGTGCGCTCCATGTGCGCCATCGGCCTTTCCGGCCAATTGGGCCTCAACGGCCACCTGCCCTGGGAGGGCAACAAGGGCCGGGAGTACAAGGAGGACGTCGAGAACTTCTTCCGCGTCACGCGCGGGCACGTGCTGCTGGCGGGGCCGCGCACGGCACGTGCCGTGCCCGAGTACGAGCGCCAGCACATGACGGTCGTCGAGCTGCGCTCACGCATGGATGCGGAGGAGACGCTGGCGAAGTTCGCCGGACGCGTCGTGTTCATCGGCGGCGGCCCGCCGGTGTGGGACGTCTATGCAAAGTACATCCGCCACTGGGACATCACGCGCCTCCCGTACGACGGCGAGGCGGATCGATGGTTCAATCCGGCCTGGCTCGTCGCTAACGGGAAGTCGTGATGGTCGCTCAGTAGCAGCAGCGGCGCGCGCGGCGCGGCGCATAGTAGTAGGGCGTCACGTAGCGCTGACGCGGATAGTACTGGGCCTGGGGATAGTACGTGCCGGCCGGTCCATAGACGTAGCCGCAGCAAGCCTGGTAGACGGGACGCGGATAATAGGCGTACGCGGGCGGGACCACGTACACGACCGGAGGTCCGTAGTAGACCTGCGGGTACATCGGGGCGTAGTCGCGATACCAGCGGTAGCGGCCGCCAGCCGAAGCGGTATCAGCGCTCGCTGCGAGAGCGGCCACCCCCGCCGTGGCGCAAACAAGTGACGTGAGCAATTTACGCATGTCGATCTCCATCATCCGTCATGCGAAAGTTAAGCGTGATTGCTTACCGTCAAATTTAAATTTTACAGTGAAATCAATTGATAAGACGCCATGAATTAAGACGCGATTGGCACTCGATCCGAAACGCTACAAGTACCGCAGGCGGAGCGCTTCCGTCCTGCGGTAATTGCTAATTTCGCGAAGGAATTTGCCAGCTGGCCTGTAAGCCGGGTTCTGTCTGGAGGCTTGCGCCTCCGCGACGGCCATTCGTCTGGGACGCCTATTGCTAAGCGCCTCAAGCAACCAACCCGGGTGGCGGGTCTGAAGACGACCTGGCGCCACGCTTTCGCGCGCGCCCGGCCACCCCTATTTGGTCTTGCTCCCGGTGGGGTTTGCCCTGCCGCGTCCGTCTCCGGCCGCGCGGTGCGCTCTTACCGCACCCTTTCACCCTTACCTGGCTTAGCCGAAGCTTGGGCCAGGCGGTTTGCTTTCTGTGGCACTTTCCCTGGGGTCGCCCCCGGCGGCCGTTAGCCGCCACCGTATCTCCATGGAGCCCGGACTTTCCTCCACCGGATTTGCTTGTATGGGCCACAGTCGCCCGCAATCCGGCAGCGGCCGTCCGGCCAGCTGACAGTGTTGAATAAGGGCCCATGGACGTTGCGCGTCAAGGGCGACAAAGCCCGGCATGAACTAACGTCGGCACGACATGAACGAATTTCGTCCCACGTTTGTCTTCGACGGCGACTGCGGGATCTGCCGCACCTGGGTCGACTACTGGCGGCAGCTGACCGGCGATCGGGTTGCATATCGCCCCTACCAAGAGGCGGCCGGCGATCTTCCCACTATCCCCGCCCGCGACTTCAAGCGCGCCGTGCAGTTCATCGAGCCGGATGGGCAGATCCTTTCTGGCGCCGCCGCCACGTTCCGCCTCTTGAGCTTTGCCCCGGCGCGCGGCGGGTGGTGGTGGCTCTATCGAAAGGTCCCAGCGTTCGCGGGACTGAGCGAGTGGGCCTATGCATTCCTGTCGCGGCGACGTGGCCTGCTTGCCGGCGCGACGCACCTCTTGGGGGGCCGTTCGCTCGAGCCCGAGCGCTACGACCTCGTCGCATGGCTGTTCCTGCGCGGCCTCGGTCTCATCTATGTCGCCGCGTTCGTCTCGCTGGCGCTGCAGATCCGCGGCCTTGTCGGCGCCGACGGTATCCTGCCACTCGGCGAATACCTCGCAGCGGCGCGCGAGGGCTGGGGACCTGCCGCCTACTGGCGCCTGCCGACGCTATTCTGGCTGAACACCAGCGATGCCGCGCTGATGACCGGGGCCGTCACCGGCATCGCCCTCGGCCTGCTCGTCACCTTCGGCATCGCGCAGCGCTTGGCGCTTGCCGCCCTGTTCGTCCTCTACTTGTCGTTCGTCTATGCCGGGCAGCTGTTCATGAGCTTCCAGTGGGACATGCTGCTGGCGGAAGCCGGCTTCCTGGCGATTTTCCTCACGACCGGATCGCGCATCGTCGTCTGGCTCTACCGCTTCCTGCTGTTCCGCTTTCTGTTCCTCGCCGGGCTCGTCAAGCTCGCCTCGGGCGATGCGACCTGGCAGCAACTCACGGCGCTCGACTATCACTTCTGGACGCAGCCGCTGCCCTCGCCGCTCGCCTACTACGCGGCGCAGCTGCCGCATTGGCTGCTCGCCGCAGCAACGGCAGCAGCACTCATCATAGAGCTCGTCGCCGTCGCCCTGATCTTCCTGCCGCGCCGGCCGCGCAAGCTCGCCGCCGCGCTCGTCATCGCCTTCCAGATCGCGATCATCCTCACCGGCAGCTATAACTGGTTCAACCTGTTGACCATGCTGCTGTGTCTGTTCCTCCTCGACGATCAGTCCCTGCGCCGCGTGCTGCCGAACGGTCTTGCCGCACGCATCACCGCGCAGGCCCCACGGCCCGGCTACATCGCAACAGCACTGGCGACGATCGTCGCGCTGATTGTCGTGCCGATCGGCGTGAACCTCGTCTACACCCCGCTCGCCGGACGCAACTTGCCCCTTGCCGGCGCCATGACCGAGGCGCTCGCCCCGCTGCTCATCGTCAATCCGTACGGTCTCTTCGCCACCACGACGACGACGCGGCCCGTCATTATCGTCGAAGGCTCAGACGACAAGCAAACGTGGCGCGAGTACGCGCTGCCGTATCTCCCTGGGCCGGTGACGCGCGCCCCGACCTGGGCAATTCCCTACCAGCCGCGGCTCGACTGGCAACTGTGGTTCGCCGCTTACGGCAGCGCCGCGCAGCACCGCTGGATCGAGCGCGTGCTGCAGCGTCTGCTCGAGGGCAGCCCGGACGTCCTCGCACTCTTTGCGGAGAACCCGTTCGACGAACGGCCGCCGCAGTACGTGCGCGCGCTGCTTTATGACTATCGCTTCGCTGATGCGAGATCGCCTGAAGCCCAGCGGCAATGGTGGATGCGCCGCCTCGACGGCACCTATTATCCGCCGACGTCGCTTGCCGATTTTCGCAAGGCCGCGGCGCTTATCGGAGCCGGCGCGGTGCCCGCCCGCTAATGATCGCAAACCAAGACCGCAGACCCGGGATGCAATTGCTTGAAACACGTTCCGTTTCAATGATAGCTGTCGCTGGAAAGCTTTGCATCCAATGACAACGCTTCGAGGAAACGCCGTATGAGTATTTTGTCTGTGTTCAAGTCCAAGGATAACGGTCAGTCCGCCACCGCGAAGTACAGTCCCGCCACCAGCCCGCCCACCAGCAATCCGAAAGTCCTCAAGTTCGTCGAGGACGCCAAAGCCCTCTTCAAGCCTGAAAGCGTTGTCTGGTGTGACGGCTCCAAGGCCGAGTACCAGAGCATGCTGAAGGCGCTGGTCGACGGCGGCACGGCGCTGTGGCTGAACCCTGAGAAGCGGCCGAACTCGATCCTCGTGCGCTCCGACCCGCTCGACGTCGCCCGCGTCGAGGACCAGACCTACATCTGCTCGAAGAGCAAGGACGACGCCGGCCCGACCAACAACTGGTTCGACCCGGCCGAGATGAAGGTGACGCTGTCGAAGCTCTACGACGGCGCCATGGCCGGCCGCACCATGTACGTGCTGCCCTACTCCATGGGCCCCATCGGCTCACCCATCGCCGGCATCGGCGTCATGATCACCGACAGCGCCTACGCCGTCGCCAACATGCACATCATGACGCGCGTCGGCTCGGCGGTGTGGAAAGCGCTCGGCAATTCGGAAGACTTCGTGCGCGGCATGCACACGGTTGGCTATCCGCTGACGACGCCGTCGACCGCCGACGTGCCGTGGCCGTGCAACAAGACGAAGTACATCTCGCATTTCCCGGAAACGCGCGAGATCTGGTCGTACGGCTCGGGCTACGGCGGCAACGCCCTGCTCGGCAAGAAGTGCCACGCCCTGCGCATCGCGTCCGTGAAGGCGCGCGACGAAGGCTGGATGGCCGAGCACATGCTCATCCTCAAGCTCACCAATCCGGAAGGGCGGGTGAAGTTCATGGCGGCGGCGTTCCCGTCCGCCTGCGGCAAGACCAACCTCGCCATGCTCGCCCCGACCATCAAGGGCTGGAAGGCGGAGACCATCGGCGATGACATCTGCTGGATGAAGTTCGGCGCCGATGGCCGGCTCTATGCCATCAACCCGGAGACCGGCTTCTTCGGTGTCGCGCCGGGCACGTCGAATGACTCGAACCTCAACGCCATGAAGACCCTCACCGCCAACTGCATCTACTCCAACGTCGCGCTGACCGACGACGGCGACGTGTGGTGGGAGCAGATGGGCACCACGCCGGCGCACACCATCGATTGGATGCGCCGCAACTGGACACCTGCCTCCGGACGCCCGGCGGCGCACCCCAACGCGCGCTTCACGGCGCCCGCCGGCCAGTGCCCGGTCATCGCCAAGGAGTGGGAGGACCCGAAGGGCGTGCCGATCGACGCCATCCTGTTCGGCGGCCGCCGCGCCACCACGGTGCCGCTCGTCACCGAGGCGCTCAACTGGGTGCACGGCACCTTCCTCGGCTCGGTCATGGCGTCGGAGAAGACCGCTGCGGCTTCCGGCGTCAAGGGCGACATCCGCCGCGACCCGATGGCCATGCTGCCCTTCTGCGGCTACCACATGGGCGACTACTTCGCCCATTGGCTGAAGATGGGCGAGAAGGGCGGCGCCAAGATGCCGAAGATCTTCTACGTGAACTGGTTCCGTAAGAATAAGGACGGCAAGTTCATGTGGCCCGGCTATGCCGAGAACAGCCGCGTGCTGAAGTGGATCTTTGATCGCTGCGACGGCAAGGCGGAGGCGGTCGACACGCCCATCGGCAAAGTGCCGGCCGAAGGCGCCATCGACGTCACGGGCGTCAAGGTCAATCCGGCCGACATGAAGGAGCTGACCAGCGTCGACAAGGAAGGCTGGAAGGCCGAGCTGCCGCTGATCAAAGAGCACTTCGCCATCTTCGGCGACAGGCTGCCGAAGGCGCTGAGCGATGAGCTCGCCGCGCTGGAGAAGCGGCTCGGCTAAGCCGGTTACAGTTGCTGGGCACTACAGAGGCCGCGCGGGAAACCGCGCGGCCTTTTTTCGTCGATGGCTTGGCGCGCCCTAGCTTTCGCGCCGCCCAACGATGATGTCCCACGCGGCGTTGATCTGCTTCATGCGCAGCTCGCGCAGCTCTCTATCTTGCGGGCTGCTAGCATAGTCGGGATGCCAGCTGAGGCGGAGACCATCGACGATCTTCTTGATCGCGGTTTCATTGACCTGCGGAGCGACACCCATCCCCAGCACCTGCAGCGCTTCCTCGCGCGTTTGCGGTACGGCGTCGCCCCAATTCGCCGGGGGCTGTATCCGTGCTGGCACGGGTGATTGCGGCGGCCTATCTGCAGGCGCTGTGGCCGTGAGCGAGCCACCCGATCTCACCAATGCTCCGCTGCCCGTTCGGCCATCGAGAGAAACCGCGGCCAGATCACGCGAGAGCCCGAAGCTTGGCTGCGTCTGATCGCGCCGATAGGCGAACGCCAAGGCGAGCAAGCCGAGCATTGTCACACCGGCGAGGCCAAGCAGGGTTGGGCTTAGCGACTTTCCAAGCCCATCGACGAGGGTGACGGCGATCGATTTGCTGTTGCTTTCTGCCGCTGGTGCGGCCGGTTCGGCGTGAGGCGTCGGCTCTTTGTCGATGGCGCTTTCTGCGACCTCCACAGGCGCATCTTTGGCGACAGCCAGCGCGGATGTCGTTTCTGGAGGAGCAATCGCCATTTGGTCCCGCTGAGCTTTGACGCTCGGCGAGTTCGGCGCATTTATGATTGTCGGCGCGAGCGGCGTGCCCGCAGCGGTGACAGTTTCGCTCACCGCTGGGCTCGGCGGCGTGCTTTCGGGCTGCGCGGGATTGGGCGGCGCCGGGACAGGCTCGCTCTTGGCGGTCGGTGGTGCGGCGGGCGCCTTCTTGACCGGGGTGTCGGCTGCGCGTGTTGGCCGTGGCGCCTCGGCGCGTGTGGTTTTCGGGCTCGGGTGCTCCGTAACGGTGCGAGCGGCTGCAGGATCAAGTCCAGATACCCGGGCACCGTCGGCGACAAAGATGCCGTCCAATTCGAGCATCGGAGCAAAACCGGCCGGCATCTCGACGACAGGAGGCGGTGCCATGGCGCGGCCGTCAGCACAGTACCGGCCGAGGCCGCCCGAGCGCCAAGCGTTACGTGACCGGCGGGCGCACGGGTCGTCAGGTGCCACGTTCCACCGGGGCGGCATCTCCACGTGCATGCGCCCGTTCTCGATCCAGCTGCGTCCTCCTATGTGCGCGTCAGCGGCAGCAGACAGCGATGTCCACGGCACGCGCTTGCCTGCACAGTCGACATCGAACCGGTAAAGTGCCCAGCGCCGGCACATCGCGGGATTGACGGGGGAGCAGGCTGTGAAGTCTCGCTGTTCGCGTTGCCCGATGATTGCGTAGCCCTGATCCGCCGCTGGCGTAAGCACGGGCGCGCCGTCGACAACCCGGCATGTGTAGGGAATCACCAGCAGCTCGCCGGCCTCAGCGATCGCGCCAACAAGCGCCGCGGTTGTGGCGATGAGCGTCGCAACTAGGAACCGGCCGATGGTGAAAGAGCGCATGCGCTGTCTGCCCCCGAAAAGACTCGCTCTTCGGCGCTACGTCCTCCTCCAGGGTGGCGGATTTGTGGCGCCAACGAGCTTAAGTCCCGCTGAGGATTAGGTTTTCAAGCGCCGCTTGAGCCGCGATCTCCGCAACACCGTCGACAATCCCGTTCAAGTCGACGGATGCGCGGCCAGTCCGCGTCGTCGAGCGATGACGGAGACGCCGCGCGGCGCTAAGGAAGCAGGCGAACGCTAACCAGCAGCCAGCAGCACACCCACCCCATGCCAGATCGCGTCCTCGTCTTCTACGGATCCTACCGCTCGGATCGCATGGGCATCCGGCTCGCTAACTTCATCGTCACGCGGCTGCGGGCGCGTGGCGCCGACGTCGAGCTGATCGACGCCAAGGCCGTCGGCCTGCCCATGCTCGACCGGATGTACAAGGAGCACGCGCCGGGTAGGGCGCCGCCCGCCATGGCAGCGCTGGCGAGCAAAATCAAAGCGGCCGACGCCTTCGTGTTCGTCACCGGCGAATACAATTGGGGCATGCAGCCGGGGCTCAAGAACCTCACCGATCATTTTCTCGAGGAATGGTTCTGGCGCCCCGCCGCCATCGCCAGCTATTCGTCCGGCCGGCTGTCGGGCGTCAGGTCGGGCACGACGTGGCACGGCACGCTCTCGGAGATGGGAATGGTCGTCGTCTCCAGCACAATCGCCGTCGGCGCGATCAGCGAGACGCTCAGCGCCGATGGAGAGCCCATGGGCGAAGCGGGCGCGGCGCTCGAGCAGGCGTTCCCGCGCTTTGCCGACGATCTCGCCTGGTGGACGGCGGCCGCCAAGGCGCAGCGCGCCGTGAAAGCCCCGCCTTACTGAACCTGGCCACGGCTGTCAGGCTGTGTTCATCGGCGATCCCGCATTTATGCGGTGCATATGGCCGCCGACCGAAATCCATATGGAATTTTTATGCACGAGGGTCGATCTCATTGCCTGCAGGAGATGGGCGATGGAATACAAGGCCAAGTCTATGACGCCCGCGAAGATCGTCATGCGGCAAGCCTATCCGTCGCCAGCGCTGCACCTTTTTGCCCTGGCACGCGTACACGAGCTGCGGTTGCTGGCCGAGCGGTGCTCTTCCCCAATCGAGGAGACTCATGCGACGCATGGTCCATTGCCATGGCTGCGCATGCTGTTGCGGAGAAACTATCGATGACCATGAACGGGGCACTATCGCGCTCGCGCGATGCAACAGATCCCGCCTTACCCGAGCCGCAGCGCTACATCCTCGTCGGCGCAAGCGCAAACAGCCTGTGGGTGGTCAAGGATAGCAGCGCCCGCCTCGGCGCTGTGTTTCGCTCAGCCGACGTGGCACTGCGCTATGCACGGCGCGAGGCGCGCGCACTTGGCTGCCATGTCGTCGTCGACGGCGGCCTCATAAGTCTCGACTGACTTTGATCCGTCAGAACGGGCCGCGCGAAGCGATGCCTTCGATAGTGCTATTGAGGTCGCGGATGCGCGCGTCATAGCGTTCCGTCAGGCAACCGACGCGATCCACGCAGTTCTCGCGCTCCTGCAGCCAATCGCGCTGCGCGCCCTGCATGTCGCCGCGCTGCCCCATGGCGACGAGCGAGGTGGCGACGGCACAGAGCGTTGCCATGCGCCCCTCGAGCTGTCCCAAGGCGTAGTTGCCGCAGACGGTTTTCTCGGCGGCCGATTTCGCCTTGGCGCAATTCATGGGCGCGTAATCCCCCGCACTCGCCGGGACGGCGCAAATAATATGGCCGCGAGAACTGCGGCGAACAGGCAACGCATGTGTCGTCCTCCCATCTCCACACTTGATTTCTAGCATTTGTCATCGATGGGCGCTTCCCTGATGTGACGCGCGGAAGTATGACGCCGACTTAAAGAAACGTCACGCACAGGGTCAGCATGGACAAGATCAACCAGCGCATCGCAACGGAGTTGGGCGTTGCCCCGGGACAAGTGGCAGCGGCGGTGGAGCTGCTCCTCGAGGGCGCGACGGTCCCCTTCATCGCCCGCTACCGGAAAGAGAAGACGGGCGGCCTCGACGACACGCAGCTGCGCAAGCTCGATGAGCGCCTCGGCTATTTGCGCGAGCTGGAGGATCGCCGCGCCACCGTCCTCAAGACGATCGAGGGGCAGGGCAAGCTGACGCCCGAGCTCTCCCGCGCCATCAATGCCGCGGCGACCAAGGTCGAGCTGGAAGACCTTTACGCGCCGTTCAAGCCGAAGCGGCGGACGAAGGCGCAGATCGCGCGCGAAGCCGGGCTCGAGCCGTTGAGCGAAGCACTGCTCAAGAACCCTTCACTCGACCCCGAGATAGAGGCTGCCAAGTATATCGATGCCGGCGAGGGCGTCGCCGACGTCAAGGCGGCGCTGGAAGGCGCGCGTCACATCCTCATCGAGCGCATCGCCGAAACGCCGACGCTCGTCGGCAATTTGCGCGAATGGCTGTGGAGCGACGGCGACCTGAAGTCGGCCGTGAAGAAGGGCAAGACCGAGGAAGGTGCCAAGTTCTCCGACTATTTTGACTTCGGCCAGCGCATCAAGGATATGCCCTCGCACCGCGCCCTCGCCATGCTGCGCGGCATCAACGAAGGCATTCTCGACCTCGATCTCGATATCGCGCACGAAGCGGGCAAGCCGCACCCGGCCGAGGCGCGCATAAAGTCCGCCTTCGGCATTTCAGATCGCGGGCGCCCGGCCGATGCCTGGCTGGCCGAGACCGTCCGTCACGCCTGGAAGGACAAACTGTCCGGGTCCCTCTCAACCGGCCTGCTCGCTCGCCTCAAGGAGCGCGCCGATACCAAGGCGATCGGTGTGTTCTCGCGCAACTTGAAGGATCTGCTACTTGCGGCCCCGGCCGGCCCGCGCACCACCATGGGTCTCGACCCCGGCATCCGCACCGGCGTCAAGGTCGCCATTGTCGACCAGACGAGCAAGGTCGTCGCCACGACAACGATCTATCCGCATGAGCCCAAGCGCGATTGGCAAGGCTCCTTGGCAGCGCTCGCCGCCCTCTGCATGAAGCACAAGGTCGACATCGTTAGCGTCGGCAACGGCACCGGCGGGCGCGAGACCGACAAGCTCGTCGCCGAGTTGATGGCCAAGATGCCGGATTTGAAGCTCACCAAGGCGATGGTGTCGGAAGCCGGCGCCTCGGTCTATTCGGCCTCCGAGCTCGCCGCCAAGGAGTTCCCCGATCTCGACGTGAGTTTGCGCGGCGCCGTGTCGATCGCGCGGCGGCTGCAGGATCCGCTGGCCGAGCTCGTCAAGATCGAGCCCAAGGCCATTGGCGTCGGTCAGTATCAGCACGACGTCGACCAATCCGGCCTCGCCCGCTCGCTCGATGCAGTGGTCGAGGATTGCGTCAACTCGGTCGGTGTCGACGTCAACACGGCGTCGGCGCCGCTGCTCTCGCGCGTCTCTGGCCTCAATCAGGCGCTTGCCTCCAACATCGTCGCCTTCCGCGACGAAAACGGCGCCTTCATGACGCGCATCGGCCTGAAGAAGGTGCCGCGCCTCGGCGCCAAGGCGTTCGAGCAGGCGGCAGGCTTCCTGCGCATCATGGACGGTAAGAACCCGCTCGACGCTTCCGCCGTGCATCCGGAAGCCTATGCCGTCGTCGAGAAGATCGCCGAGACGACCAAGCGGCCCATGAAATCGATCATCGGCGACCGCGCGTTCCTCAAATCGCTGCGTCCCGCCGACTACGCCGATGCCGCTTTCGGCATCCCGACCGTCACCGACATTCTCGCGGAACTGGAAAAGCCCGGCCGCGATCCGCGCCCGGAGTTCAAGACGGCGACGTTCCAGGAGGGCGTCGACAAGATTGCCGACCTGAAACCCGGCATGCAGCTCGAAGGCGTCGTCACCAACGTTGCCGCGTTCGGCGCCTTCGTCGACGTCGGCGTGCATCAGGATGGGCTGGTGCACATCTCCGAGCTGTCCGACCGTTTCGTCAAGGATCCGCGCGAGGTGGTGAAGGCCGGGGACGTGGTGAAGGTGCGCGTGAAGGAGGTCGACGCGGCGCGCAAGCGCATCGCGCTAACGATGAAGTCGGGTCCCGTTGATCGCTCGGGAGAGGCCGGCGCGCGACCGGGGCCAACAAAGGCAAGCAGCGCGCCGCCGCAACACCAGGCATCGCAGCCGGCGGCGGAAAGCGCGCTCGCCGCCGCGCTACGCCGCGCCAAGGAGCGCAAGTAGCGCGGGTCGGGGCCTGCTCACGCCTTGCGCGCTTTACGGGCGGCGTAGCGCATATCGCGCTCGGACTTGCGCTGCACCTCGAGCGCGGCCTGCTCGTCGGCTTCGCGTATCTGCCGGCCCTCGCGCTCCACCCGTTCCGCCAACTCGCGTGCGGCGAGGTCCGCGGCTTGACGTTCGTTCTCAATGCGGCGGGCTTCGGCGCGTTCGGCGGCGCGCCGTTCGCGTTCGGCCGCCATGGCGAGGCGAGCGGCCCGCTGCTCGGTGACAGCCGGATCACCGGCTCGTGCGCGGAAGCGTGCCAGCGCGGCGGACTTGGCCGCTGTGGAGCTGCTCAGACGGTCGCTCAACGTTGGGTCTTTGAAGGCCTTCATTTCACTCCAATCGAATTGGTCTAGCGTTGCAAAAAAGAGCGGCGCCCGATCCGCA
>DATBSP010000149.1:0-3025 GCA_036559705.1 Hyphomicrobium sp. | reverse complement strand
GCAAGAACGTTACGTCGCCCGGCGGCACGACGGCGGCGGCGCTGGATATTCTCGGCGGCGAGGATGGATTGCAGAAGCTGATGACCGCGGCAGTGGCGGCGGCAACGAAACGCGGCCGCGATCTGGCGAAATGAGCGGGAGTGCTCTTGCCAATCCGCGGCCGCGTCTCTTGCGTTGCCTGAGCGGGCGTTAGCCCCGGCGGGCCCAGGCAATTTCGATGGGCGGCGGCACCCAAGGGTCCAGAAACCAAGGAGGAGAGGCTTCGAGACCAATTGCGCGTAAGGCGCCTTCCACGTCACACCGTCACGTAGTTATGATATGTTATTACATACCTGGCAAGCCCCGCTTGTCGCGCTCACGAGATCGTGTGGAGGTGGGGGACTTAACCCTTTTGGCCCCGCAAAACCGAGCCCATGGCGCGCCAGCAACCGACATGTCGGACGTTCACGTTGGTGCATGAACGCTGGCTGAGGGTCATGAAGTCTTGAGCCGAGATGCGGTGTCCGGTGGCCCGCTCTAGGGACGTTTTTCAGCTGTGCCTTCCGTTGGGCCGGCCCGCTGCCTACCTCTCAGGCATCACAACACGGGAGCAGGCCATGCTGGATCAATTGACCATTCGCGGGCGCCTCGTCACCGCAGCGATGAAGCTCGCTGCCGAACGCCCCTGGCGCGAGGTGACCCTGGCGAACATCGCGGACAGTGCGGGCGTCAGTCTCGTCGACGTGCGCAACGAGTTCGACTCGAAAGGCGACGTGCTGGCGGCGTTCGTCCGCAATGTCGATGAGGCGGTACTGGCGCGCGCGCCGCAACGCTCGGGCGCGCAGCCGGCACGTGATGCACTGTTCGAGGTGATCATGAGCCGTTTTGACGTGCTGTCGCCTTACAAGCCGGCTCTGAAATCGATCGCCGCCGTTTGGCCGCCGGATGCCCCGGTCGTGCGCGCACTGTGTCAATCGCAGGCGTGGATGTTGCGCGCCGCCGGCATCCGCAGCGAGGGCCTCGAGGGGCAGTTGCGTGCTGCCGGGCTTGGTACGGTCTACGCCTCCGTCTATCGCACCTGGCTTAGCGACGACGACCCGGGCCTCGCCCGCACCATGGCGGCGCTCGACCGGCGTCTGCGGCGCGGCGAGCGAACATTGCAGTCGATCGACGATGCGGTAGCGAAGGTCTGCGGCTTCGCCAACAAGTGCGCCGACGTGGCGCGCAAGCGCACGCGGCCCGAGGCCGGTGCGGATCCGAATGCGGCGGCCGATCCCGCCGCCACCGTCCCGCCCGGTGCCCTTTCCTAGGGCCGGGCTTACAGCGGCACGGAGATGATGGCGCGCAGCCCGCCCATCGAGCTTTCACCCAGGGTAATGTCGCCGCCGTGGCTTTTGGCGATGTCGCGCGCGATGGCGAGACCAAGGCCGGTGTTGCCTTCGTCCTGGTTGCGCGCGTGGTCAAGCCGGTAGAACGGCCGGAAGACGTTGACGCGCTCGGACTCGGGAATACCGGGGCCGTTGTCGTCGACCTCGATGCGCACCCACTGGCCCTCGACGGCGCCGCGGATGATGATCTGATCGCCGAAGCGGGCGGCGTTCGAGACGAGGTTGGTGATGGCGCGCTTGAAAGCCTGGCGCTTCAACGGCAGCACCAGCTCCTCGCGTCGCTTGCGTAGCTTCAATTCGATCGGCGTCCCATAGTACTGCGCTTCCTCGTGCACCTCCTGGAGCAGCTCGCGCAGGTTGGTGGGCGCCGATTCTTCGCCGCCGTCACCCTTGGCGAAGGCGAGGTAGTCCTCGAGCATATCCTGCATCTCGCGAACGTCTGCCTGCAACGACTGCGCCTCGGGGGTGTCGCCGAGTAACGCGAGCTCAAGCTTGAAGCGCGTCAGGATGGTGCGCAGGTCGTGGCTGACGCCGGCCAGCATCGTGGTGCGCTGCTCGACGTGCGTCGTGATGCGGTCGCGCATCTCGAGGAAGGCAGTCGCCGCCTGTCGCACTTCGCGGGCGCCGCGCGGGCGGAAGTCGTCGGGAACCTTGCGGCCCTTGCCGAACGCGTCGGCCGCCTCCGCGAGCCGCAGAATGGGCCGGATCTGATTGCGCAGGAAGAGAATGGCGACGGTGAGCAGGATTACCGACGAGCCGATCATCCACAAGAGGAAGATGTGCGAGTTCGACGCGTAAGTCTGCGACCGCGTGGCGACGAAGCGCAGAATGGCGTTCTGCAGTTTGACGCGGATTTCGACGTGCCGAGACTGGCCGACCGTGTCGATCCAGAACGGCCGCTGCACCTGGCGGCGGATCTCGTCCGACAGCGCGCGGTCGAGGAGGGCGAAGAAGGGCTTGGGGCGCGGCGCCGGCAGATCGCCCGGCGGCAGCACTTGCATCGACAGGTTGAGCCGGTCGCGCGCCATCTCGATGAGCTGGCTGTAGTCGCTCCGGTGCGGGTACTCGTCGTAGACGTCGATGAGCGCCGCGATGTCGCGCGCCGTCGCCTCCGAAAGCCGGCGCGTCACCGCCTGCCAGTGGCGCTCCATGAACACGAACGCGATAACGCCCTCGAGCACCACGATGGGCGCGATGATGATTATCAGCGCGCGGGCATAGAGACCCTTCGGCAACGCCGCCGAGATCAGCCCCTGGATGCGGCTCATGTTGGCGGCGTGCGTCGTGGTGAACCAGTCGACGCCCTTCTCCGACCACGCCCGCAGGCGCGGCGGCACGTCGACGCGGGGCCATTGCCACTGCGCGCGCGCCCGCGGCGGTAGCCGTAACGACGTCTCGAGCCATTGCTGCACGCCCTGCCATCGCGCGCGCAACGCGTTCATGCGCTCGTCGTTGGGAGCGAGCATCTAGCGCCGACCTCGTGCGCAAACTTGACCGGTCTCAATCGGAATAAAGAATATACCCCTTGCCGCGCACTGTCTGGAGATAGACCGGGTTGGAGGGGTCGGTCTCGATTTTGCGGCGCAAACGGTTGATCTGGACGTCGATGGCGCGGTCGCTGCCTGTGGAATCCTCGGCGAAAAGCTCGTGCCGCGCGA
>DATBSP010000148.1:0-14152 GCA_036559705.1 Hyphomicrobium sp. | reverse complement strand
GATTGGTCGGAGCGAGAGGATTTGAACCTCCGACCCCCAGTCCCCCAGACTGGTGCGCTAACCAGGCTGCGCTACGCTCCGAAGCGCCCCTTTTGCCCCGCGCGACCATGCGGGTCAACGGTAAAGCCGTCGCCACTTTAGCAAGTCAGCTTTTCCAGGCCTGCGACGCTGGTCGGCAGCCAGGAAATGGCGGACGTCGGCGGCACGCCGGTAAACACGGCGGCAGCGTAGACGCCCGCACCGAGTTGCAGGTCGCGAACAGCCGGCGACGGACTGGAGACGAGCATTGCCTCTATAAGCGCACGCGCGCTTTGCTGATCGGCGCGCGCTGCCGCACTCGTGCCCAGGATGCCGAGGTGCGTCAGCAGCCGGCCGATGCCGCAGCCTTCGGCCTTGGCGAAGGCTTCGAGCCGCACCCAGGCCTGCAAGAAGCGCGCTTCTCCATCGTCGGGCAGCGGCGCTGCCTGCAACGCGGCACCGGCCTCCTCGATACGCGCCCGTCGCGCCTTGACGAGGCGCACGCACCGCGTGCGCTCGACGTCGACTCCGATGCTGCCGCAAGGCGAGAGCCCGATCACCGCCAGGCCGGGCGCGTGCGACAAGCTGAACGCGAGCGGCGCACCATCAAGTTGCGGCTTGCCGCGCTCCGATCGCGCGAACGTGGCGCCGCGCCACTCGGCGCCGGCAGCGTGCTCGATGAGAATGCGCAACGCGATGTGTGTTGCCAGCCATTCCTCGCGCACGGCCGGATCGGAGAAGCCCGCGGCACGCGCACGATCGGCGGGACAGAGCCGCGGCGTGCGCTCCTCGATGAGCTGCAGCCCCGCTGTGGCGGCCGCAAGGTCGACGCCCCAGATCTCAGGGGTTTGAAGGCCGCTCACGCGCGCGCAGATCGCCGCGCCTTTTGCGCGGGACGGCGCGCGGCGGTCTCGGGGGAGTTGCCGAGCAGAATGCCACGGCAGGTCTCGAGCTCGGCAATGGCAGCGAGCAAACGTTCTCGCACCTCGGCCTTGGTCGGCACGCCGCGCGCGGCTGGCGCCGAGGCCGCAGCTGCGGATTTCTTGCCGGCACGCCCAGCGCGCTTACCGGCCGGCGGCGCAGCGGCCACGACAGGTGCCGGGGGCTCGGCGGCATCCGCGCCGTACCGCTTCACCGTATCGACACCCTGCTCGCGCAAGATCTTCTGCACGCCCTTGATGGTGTAGCCTTCGGCGTGCAGCAGGTGGCAGATGCCACGCAGCAGCGACATGTCCTCGGGCCGGTAGTACCGGCGCCCGCCGCCACGCTTCATGGGCCGGATTTGCGGAAACCGGCCCTCCCAGAAGCGAAGCACGTGCTTAGGGACCTCAAGCTCGTCGGCAACTTCGCTGATAGTGCGAAAGGCCTCTGCGGTCTTGGTCAATTGCGCCTCCGCCGGCTGCGGCTCACACCGCCACCGTGAAGCGCCTATTCGGCAGCCTTGCGGCGGATCAGGCCTTGGTTAATGCGTTCTTTCATAATGTTGCTCGGGCGAAACACCAAGACCCTGCGTGGCGTGATCGGCACTTCGTCCCCGGTTTTGGGATTGCGCCCCATCCGCTCGCCCTTCTGGCGGATGCCGAAGGAGCCGAATGATGAGAGCTTTACGGCCTCCCCCCGTGCGAGGCTTGCCGATATCTCCCCGAGCACCAGTTCGACTAGATCCTGGCTCTCATTGCGCGGCAACCCGACCTTGCGCACTACCGCTTCGGCAAGGTCTGCACGCGTTAACGTCTTGCCTCCCATGGCATTTTGCCTCCCGCTCTTCCTCACCTTTTTCGCGATGCTACTGGGGGCAGAGGCGATCGTCAATCGACGACTACATTTCAACTAGCTGAAATCAAAGAAAGAAACATGCCGCGTTGCGGAAAATGCAACGCAAACGTCACCAGCGGGCGAGCACCGCGCCCCAGGTGAAGCCACCGCCCATCGCCTCCATGAGGACGAGCGAACCTTCCTTAACGCGGTGCTGCTCGAAGGCATGGTTAAGCGCCAACGGGATGGAAGCGGCCGACGTATTGCCGTGCTTGTCGAGCGTGACGACGATCTTCTCGGCGGGCACCCCGAGCTTCTTCAGCACGCCGTCGAGAATGCGCTGATTGGCCTGATGCGGCACGTAAAGGTCGATCTCGTCGGCCGCGTAATCCGTCATCACTAAAGTCTCTTCAATGACGCCGGTGATCTTCTGCACGGCGTGGCGGAAAACCTCGCGCCCGTTCATGCGCAGATAGCCGACGGTCTTCGTCGAGCCGGGGCCGCCGTCGACGTAGAGCAGATCCTCGAAGCGACCGTCTGAGCGGATGCGCGATGCCAGGATGCCGCGATCTTCGCGCGTACCGTGCTGCGGCTGCGCCTCGAGCACCACAGCGCCGGCTCCGTCGCCGAACAGCACGCAGGTGGAGCGATCCTCCCAGTCGAGGATGCGCGAGAAGGTTTCAGCGCCGATGACCACGGAGCGCTTGAACTGGCCGGTCTTGAGGAAGTTGTCGGCGATGGTGAGGGCGTAGACAAAGCCCGAGCATACTGCCTGCACGTCGAACGCTGCGCCTTTGGTGACGCCGAGGCCCTGCTGGATCCTCACCGCCGTCGCCGGGAACGTGCGGTCGGGCGTCGCCGTCGCGCAGATGACGAGATCGATGTCGACAGGATCGATGGCGGCACGCACCAGCGCCTGCTTGGCGGCGGCGATGCCCAGATCGGACGTGAGTTCATCCTCGCCGGCGATGTGCCGCTGACGGATGCCGGTACGCTCCACGATCCACTCATCGCTGGTGTCGACGATCTTCGCCAAGTCGGCGTTGGTCATGATGCGCTTCGGCAGATGGGCGCCGACGCCGCGGATCACTGAACGAATAACTGCCACTAGCTGCCTTGCTTCTTATGGTTGAACCAGTTTCAACGGGGCAGGGCTCTTAAGCCCGCCCGACGGCGGCTGCCCGTGCTTGGAGTGCCGACCTAATGTCTCAGCCTTCGGCGATCGCCTCGAGCTTGTGGTGGAACGCCGTCAGGTCGGCAGCGAGCCGCGGAATGAGGCTGCTCTGGGCCATCTCGTACGCGAGATCGACGGCGCTGGCAAAGCCCAGGGCATCCGTGCCCCCGTGACTCTTGACCGCGATGCCGTTGAGGCCAAGAAACGTGCCGCCATTGGCGCGTCGGGGGTCCATTTTTTCCTTGAGGACACGGAAGCCACCGGACGCCAGCAGGGCGCCGAGTTTCGACACCCAGGAGCGCCGCATGGCGGCCCGCAGATACTCGCTGATCTGCTTGGCGGTGCCTTCCGCCGTCTTCAAGGCGATATTGCCGGCAAAGCCTTCGACGACGACCACATCAACGACGCCCTGACCGATCTGGTCGCCCTCGATGAAACCGCGATAGTCGAGCGGCAGCTCGGTGCTCTTCAACCAGGCGTGCGCCTGTCGTACTTCCTCGACGCCCTTGATCTCCTCGACGCCGACATTGAGCAGGCCGACGGTGGGGCGTTCGATGTGGAACAGCGCGCGCGCCATAGCGGCGCCCATCAGAGCGAAATCACTGAGCTCGCGTGCGGAGGCGCCGATGTTGGCGCCGACGTCGAGCACGATGCATTCGGCTTTCACGGTGGGCCAAAGCGCGGCGATAGCCGGTCGTTCGATGCCGGCCATGGGCCGCAGGATCAGCTTCGACATCGCCATGAAGGCACCGGTATTGCCGGCCGAGACGGCGACGTCCGCCTCACCCTTGTGCACGGCTTCGATGGCGAGCCACAGGCTTGTGCCCTTGCCGCGCCGTAACGCCTGGCTCGGCTTGTCGCTCATGTTGACGACCATGTCGGAATGAACAACGCGCGACTTGGCGGCGAGCACGGGAAGCTTGTCGAGCTCGATTCTTATGTGCGGCTCATCGCCATAGAAAATGAAGCTGAGCGCCGGATATCGCTCCAGCGAGAGGGCAGCGCCGGGAACCACGACAGATGGACCGTGGTCGCCGCCCATCGCGTCGAGCGCTATGGTCCGCGGCTGAGACATGTCGCGGGTTGGCCTCGCAAATTTCCCCAGAATGGAGGCAGCGAACTATGGCGCCTCCCTACCCCTAAACGAGCGGACCATACTCTTTTGCAAGTGCGAAACAACTGGATTTTCGACGCGCTGGCCGCAGCTTTGTGTGATCGTCGCTCCACATCGTCTTAGCTGCGATCCTTCAGCTTCTTCAAGGCCGCGAACGGTCCCCTTTCGGACGGAGCGGCATCGCCCAGCTCACCGGCCTGGAGTGCCGCGCCCGGCTTGCGCGGGTAGGGATCGACCGAAGCCGACAGTGTCTCGAAAATGATTCTGCCGGCGTCGATGCGTCCGTGCTCTATCGGCTCGATCTCCGCGGCGTTCAGCGCCTCCACCTCTTCCTCGCCGCTCTCCGGCAATTTAGCCGCCGGCCAGTACTGCACGTCGAACGACCCTTCGACGTTCTGCGCGATGGGATCGAGGGTGACGACGCAGTTTTGCGTTAGCTGTGCGGTTACCTTGCCGGCGAGGCGGTAGCGGCCGTGACCGGCTGATCGAATGGAGAAGTCGGACACCAGCTGCTCGCAGGAGACGACCTCGAGCTTGGCCGCCACCTGCACGCGCTCGTCCGGCGTGGCGTTGCGACGTTCGCGCAAGCCCGCCTCGGGAATTTCGGTGGCGCGATAGGACCAAGTCAGCGGCTCACTCATTGCGTCACCGGCACCGGCGGAAACCCGAACTTGCCATCAAGAAGCTCATCCATGTCGGCCGCGGCGAGGGAGCTGGCGGTCGCCCGCACGTACACCGCAAGCATGCGCGCCCGGTCGCTCTCGGCCGTAAGGTAAACATGCTCGGCGATCGCACTTGCCAACGCCGCTCCGTTGCCTAAGCCCAGGGCCCCCTTGTAGGCCATGCTGCGCTCGTAGAGGCCGGTCGCGGCGCGGCGCACCTTCTTGGGCACAGCTAGATCGCCGGTGCCGAGTTCGCGCAGGGAATCGTCCATGTCCGCGATGAAGGCTTCGACCAGCAAACGAGGCAGCGGCGAGGCCGCATCGGGGTTCGCGCGCAGCCGCTCGAGCACGAGGAAAAGGTGAAGGACCACCATCTCATACCGCCCCGAAGGCGTGTCCGGGACACGCAGCTCGGCGTAAAAGTCAGACCGGCGCGCCTGCGTCACGATCGCGCCATAAATCCTGCCTGCTTTACGGCGCATCTCAGTGCGGGCGTTGAGAAAATCCAGCATCAGCGCCGGCCTCTAGAGTTGCGTATGGGGAGCAAAATCCGGGGAGACGCTTGCTGTGTTGCAACGGCGCCCGTTGCATTTGGCCGGACCTCGGGGTAAGCGCGACTTGACCCTGCTTCGATCCAGTCTCGGGAAGACATAACATAATGCGCCGAGAGACGAATGCCCGCCAACGCCGCACGCGCGTGTCGACGAGCACCCGGAGTTGGAGCTTCATTGCCTTGCTTGCCGCTTCGCTCGCCGCCAGCGCCTGCGATTCAAGCGTCATCAAGCACGGCGTCCAGTTCCACGAAGGCGACCTGCAGCAGATCCAGCCGGGCATGAGCCAGGAGCAGGTGCGCATGAACCTCGGTACCCCGTCGACCACCGCCGTCGTCGGCAACAATCAGGCCTACTACTATATCTCCTCTACGGCGACGCAGACCGCCTTCATGCTGCCGACCGAGCAAGACCGTCAGGTCGTCGCCGTCTACTTCACGCCGGGGGGTACGGTGGATCGCGTCGCTAACTACGGTTTGAAGGACGGCCGTGTGTTCGACTACGTCTCCAAGACCACGCCGGCCCCGGGCGGCAAGGATGTCGGCATCGTGCAGCAGCTGTTCCGCAACCTCGGCACCAAGCAGATCTTCGGCGACTAGCCCGCAACGAAAACGGGAACGCGATATACGCGCTCCCGCTTCGATTGCCGCTTTACGCTGCTCAGTGGGCGGCGAGGACCGCCAGCAACAGCAGCGCGACGATGTTGGTGATTTTGATTGCCGGGTTCACAGCAGGACCAGCCGTATCCTTGTAGGGGTCGCCGACCGTATCGCCGGTGACGGCCGCCTTGTGCGCGTCAGAACCCTTGACGTGCTTGACGCCATTCTTGTCGATGAAGCCGTCCTCGATCGCCTTCTTGGCATTATCCCAGGCGCCTCCGCCGGAGGTCATGGAAATGGCGACGAACAGGCCGTTGACAATGACGCCGAGCAGCATGGCGCCGACCGCGGAGAACGCCGCGCTCTTGCCGGCCTCGCCGCCGCCGGCGATCAGATAGATCGCGAAGTAGAGCACGATCGGCGACAGCACCGGCAGCAGTGAGGGGATGATCATCTCCTTGATTGCCGCGCGGGTGAGCAGGTCGACGGCCGCCGCGTAGTCGGGACGGTCCTTGCCCTGCATGATGCCGGGCTTGGCTTTGAACTGGCGGCGAACCTCCTCGACGATGGCTCCGCCGGCGCGGCCGACAGCCGTCATGGCAATGCCGCCGAAGAGGTAGGGGATGAGGCCACCGAGCAAGAGGCCGACGACGACATAAGGGTTCGATAGCGAGAAATCGGGACGGACCCCCTTGAAGTAGGAGTAGGCCGTCGAGCCTGCCTTGTTGGCTTCGTCGATGAAGTGCTGCAGGTCGTAGCTGTAGGCCGCAAACAGCACCAGCGCGCCGAGACCAGCCGAGCCGATGGCGTAGCCCTTGGTGACCGCCTTCGTCGTGTTGCCGACGGCATCAAGCGCGTCGGTGGAGCGGCGAACCTCTTTGGGCAGCCCCGCCATCTCGGCGATGCCGCCGGCATTGTCGGTCACCGGGCCGAAGGCGTCGAGGGCCACGACGACGCCGGCGAGGCCAAGCATCGTGGTGGTGGCGATAGCTGTGCCGAAAAGGCCGGCGAGCGAATAGGTGCTAAGGATGCCGCCGACGATGACAAGCGCCGGAAGTGCCGTTGACTCAAGCGACACGGCGAGGCCCTGGATGACATTGGTGCCATGGCCGGTGACGGAGGCCTGCGCGATCGAGCGCACCGGCTTGTAGCCGATGCCGGTGTAGTACTCGGTGATCCAGATGATGAGACCCGTCACAGCGAGGCCGGCGAGGCCGCACAAGAACAGGTTGAGGCCGGTAATCGACATGCCGGCGGCGGTGCCGACTTCGCCGAAGCCGCCGAGGACATAGTGAGTTGCCGCCCACAGGCCGCCGATCGACAGGACGGCGGCGGCCAGGAAGCCCCGGTAGAGGGCGCCCATGATTGAGTTGTTGGTGCCAAGCTTGACGAAGAAGGTGCCGATGATCGAGGTGATGATGCAGGCGGCGCAGATGGCGAGCGGGTAGACCATGAGTGTTGCAACGTTCGGCTGTCCGGCAAAGAAGATGGAGCCGAGCACCATGGTCGCCACGACGGTCACGGCATACGTCTCGAACAGGTCGGCGGCCATACCGGCGCAGTCGCCGACGTTGTCGCCGACGTTGTCGGCGATGGTCGCGGGATTGCGCGGATCGTCCTCGGGGATGCCAGCTTCGACCTTGCCGACGAGATCACCGCCGACGTCGGCGCCTTTCGTAAAGATGCCGCCGCCGAGACGCGCGAAGATGGAAATGAGCGAGGCGCCGAAGCCCAGCGCAATAAGTGCGTCGGTGACCGTGCGGTCGGTTACCGCGAAGCCGAGGCCGGCGGTGAGGAACAGGAAATACCCAGCGACGCCGAGCAGCGCCATGCCGGCGACCAGCATGCCCGTCACGGCGCCCGACTTGAAGGCGATGTCGAGGCCGCGCGCCAGCGAGTGCGTCGCGGCTTGCGCCGTGCGCACGTTGGCGCGCACCGAAACGTTCATGCCGACGTAGCCTGCTAGGCCCGACAGCACCGCGCCGATGGCAAAGCCGATGGCCACGAGGTAGCCCAGAAGGATCCACGCCAGGACGAAGATCACGGCACCGACCATGGCGATCGTCGTATACTGGCGGTTGAGATAGGCCTGGGCACCTTCGCGAATGGCGCCGGCAATCTCCTGCATGCGCGCCGTGCCGGCGTCAGCGGCCATCACCGATCGGATCGTGTAGGCCGAATAGGCGAGCGCCAACACGCCGCAAGCGACGATCCCCCAAAGTACTTCGGTCATTTCGTGATCCCCTTTGGCGCCCTAGAAACTTGAACGCAAGTTTAGACCGGCGACACGGGCGTGGCGCCGGCGGCCCGCTCTAACGGCGATTCGCGGGCGGACCATGCCAAAAGTGTGCGCCACTTGCAACACAGCGGCCAGGGCCGCGCCGGTTGGACGCAACTGCGCAAAATCCCACAAAAAAGGGGCCCCCGAGAACGGACACCCCCATCGCAACCGACTAAATTCTCACCACCACCAGCGACGGTAATGGTTGTGCCGCCAGCCCCAGCGGGGTCCGCGATAGTAGCGATACCGATACCAGCGGCGATGCCGCAAGCCCGCTTTCTCAACCATTGCATTCGCTTGACCGAAGGATGGCTTTTGTACCAAGGCCTGCCCGGCGGTTGCCGCAGAAGCAGGCACCTGACTCGCGACCAGCAATAACGTCGAGGCAACGCATGCGAGAACAAATCTCATGAGCGTCTCCCGAGTAACGGTGCTAGGGACTTCTGTGACTTTGGACTTGCCTGTAGTTGAGGCCGGGCTCATCACCTTACACCGGGGGGTCAACGCCGTGTCGACCATTCTGGTTCAACTCGAAGTGACCGCTCGATGATGGGCGCCGATCCCCGTTGGCGCGGCCCGCTTTGGGGGGAGTTCACGCGCGCGCAGGGCGGCCAGGCCATCAACCATCTGGCGCGCGCTTTCCACGTGCCCCGCCCGAAGGCCAAAACGGCGATCTTGAGCATGCTCGGCGCCTTAACACAGCACTTCGATGAGCAAACGCTGTCGCGCGGGACGCTTGCGCGCCTCATCGAGCTGCTGGGCAAAAACGACTACGAGCAAGTTCTGGAAACACCGGCGCTGATGGGCGCAACGTCGACGCAGGTGATCGGCAATGACGCCCTCACCGCGCTCGCTGGACGCGACGAAAGCAGCCGCATCGCCAGCCGCGCCGCCACCGCGGCGGGCATCAGCGAAATGATCGCCGAGTATCTCCTGCCGGTCGTTGCGGCGATGTTCATGGGCGCATTGGCGGCGAAGACCCGCGCCGGCCTATCGGTGCTCATGCGTAATGGCGATGCGCCCGGCGCCGAGCCGCCGGCGGAGCCCAGCGCTTCGGCTCCGCAATATCCGATCGGGCGCGGCAGCAGCGGCTTCTTCGCCGGGACGGCCGTCGGGACGGCGGTCGGAGCCAACCCGGCGAGAGAGGCGATGTACCTCGAATTCGCCGAGCGCATCCGCCGTGGCGAAGAGAAGACGGGCAAGCCCGATCCGCTCGGCGCGACGCGCCGGGTCATGGCCGAGGGGCTCGGCGTGCGGGCCCGCCATGCGCCATGGTTCGCACGCGTCCAGAAGTGGGGAGCCGACGCGTTGAGAACCGCCGGACTGCAAACGCAGGAACGGCTGCGCGCGCTGCGCAGCCGCCGTCGCGATAACGATTGAGCAGCTTAAGTTAGCGGCAGGGCCGCGCCTCGGCATCGCAGCTCCAACCGGCGGAGCTGCGCGAGCAGCCCATCCTGCGGGAGGCCGCGCGGCTGAAGCGCGCCCACGCACGGCCGTACTCGAGGTCGGTGAAATCCTGCCACGAGGCGATGGCGGCCCGTTGCGCGGCAGCTTTCGTCGGCTGCGAGCCGCTGCTGCCGTAGTGCCAATGATCGGACATGCAGAGCCTGCCGCCCTCGCGGCGCATCGCGTGCATGGCGGCCATGCCGCTCTCCGCACCGCTTGCCGGCAGGGCAACCGAGGTTACCGCAACCGCGCCAAGCACCAGCGCCACCGTAATTTTGGGCAACATCTCCGACCCCCGTCTGTGAATTCTTGCCACGCCGCCGTCGGCACACTGCCAGATTCCCCTTGCGTCCTCGATACCTGCGTAGGTGACGTGCAGCAAATCGCCACCCGGAGCGGCAAACAGGTCACAGAGCGCGGGATTGGGCGGCTAGCGCGGCCAACTAGAGCAGCGGTTCTTCGTAGATGCGCTTGCCTTCAGACATGAGGCCCTTGATTGCGGCGTTGCCACTTTCGTCGATGGCGATGAGCGCGGAGATTTTGTTCTCGCCGACCATCTTTTCGAGCTCGCGTCCGGTGCCTTCGGGGACGAAGAAACTCTCGATGCCGTAGTGCAGTCCGACGACGACCGGCTCCTGCGCCTGCTCGCCCGACGGCCGGCTCACGTACTCGACGCGTCCCTTGATGACGGCTTCGCCGGGCTTCACCTCGGCGGGCGGCTCACTGGCGCCACCCACCACCTGCCAATTGTCGCCCTGCGACTTCTGCAGCGTGATGTAGAAGGCCGAGTTCTTCTCCGGCGGCGTGGTACCGATCGGTAAATTGAAACGCGAAATGTCATAGCCGAGGATCACATAGTCGCCGCGAAAAAGGCTGCGCGGATCGACGGGGATGACCTCGAGCACGACCTCGCGCCCATTGGCCAGGAGCGACGTGCGATCCCAGATCATCCAGGCGAGCACGGCCGCCTGTCCGAGCGCGACGGCGGCGATGGCGATCCACAGGTTGCGGCGCGTCGTGGTCATGGCGCGGCCTCCATGCCGGGCTGCACGCGGGCGTGCAGGCGATAGGCGAGGACCGAGAGCAAGATGACGAGCACGCCGGCGGATAGGAAGAACAACGACGAGCCGAGCAGTGTGCCGACCGTCTTGAAGTAAACCGCCAGCACCTCGATCGAGAAGCCGGCGTAGCCGAGCCACAGAAGGGCCGGGCTTCCCATCTTGAGGCCGAGACCGACGCCGCCCAGCACGAGCGCCAGGGTGAGTATCGCCAGGAGAATGAAGTAGTCGAGCGGCATACTCTCGACGAACTGCAGGGCAAAGAGCCCGGCAAAGGCGATGGTCATGCCGTAGGCAATGGCCGGCGTCGACCAGCCTTCGAGATGCTCATCGAAGATCGGCGCGGCAACGCCCGCCGCCGCGATCAGCAGTCCGAGGCCGACGACGAGGCCATGGCCGTGCCCGTCGAACAGAAGGTAGCCGAGGCTGACGATCCAGATCGCCATGGCAACGGCAGCGAGATGCAGGCCGGCGTACCAACGGCGCCAGGCGATGGCGGCGGTGACGGCACTCCACCCCAAAAGAAACGGCCAGTGCACTTGCCAGTTGTCGGTCGTCTCCCAGCCGCTCCAAAGACCGACGAGGAGCATTGCCAGCGCCAGTGCCGGGTTGGATTGCAAAATGATGCCGGCGACGAGCGCGCCCAGCGCCCAAGTCAACACGGCATCGGGCGGATGCCCCTCAATGTGAAACATCTGCGCGATGAGCATGATGCCGGCGCCGAACAGCGTGACGCCGGCTAGCACAGCTGCGTGCGCGAAGGTCGGATGCTTGCGCTCGAAGAGGACGCCGGCGATTCCGTAGGCGGCAAACAGGCTGCCGAAGATCATCGCCAAGCGGAGCAGCCGCGGCATCTCGCTCCAGTGGGCGGCAACGAAGCTCATGGCGCCGAAGCCGATGAGGACCGCGCCCAGGATGCCCAGCGCCGAGGCGAGGTTGAGTTTACTGGAATGCCCTGCAATGTCGGCGCGAATGGCGGATTCGCCGTCAGCGTTGATCCAGCCGGCCTCGCGCCAGCGTACGAGGTCGCGGTCGAGACGCTTGGCGTAGCGTGACATGCATTGATCCCGTCGGCTTAGGACGGACCGGACGATATCCGGGTGTGGGGGTCAAAACAATGTCGGGATTGCGACTCCGCCACGCCCGCGGCCATTAAGGTTGCCCGCGTTGAGAGCGCCTTCGATTTCCTCTAGCGTGCGCCGCCATGAAGGAACTCAAGCCCATTCACGTCGTTGGTGGCGGCCTTGGCGGCTCGGAAGCCGCCTGGCAAATCGCCGGCGCCGGCGTGCCCGTCGTGTTGCATGAGATGCGCCCCGTGAGGATGACGGACGCTCACAAGACCGAAGGTCTCGCCGAGCTCGTGTGCTCCAATTCGTTCCGCTCCGATGATTGGGAGACGAGCGCCGTGGGACTTCTGCACGAAGAGATGCGGCGAGCGGGTTCGCTCATCCTGGCGGCCGGCGACCGGCATAAGCTTCCTGCCGGCGGCGCCTTGGCTGTCGACCGGGATAATTTCTCCGCCGATGTGACCCAGCGGCTCGAGACGCATCCGCTCGTCACCATCGAGCGTTCGGAAGTCGACGGCTTGCCGCCGGCGGAATGGGATAGCGTCATCGTCGCCACTGGCCCTCTCACCTCGCCGCAACTGAGCGACGCCATTCGCGCCATCACCGGCGAGCTCGATCTCGCCTTCTTCGACGCCATCGCGCCCGTGATCCATCGCGAAACGATCGACACGTCCGTCGCCTGGCTCCAGTCGCGCTACGACAAGGCGGGTCCGGCCGGAACCGGCGCCGACTATCTCAACTGTCCGATGACGCGCGATGAGTACGGTGCCTTCATCGACGCGCTGCTCGCCGGCGACAAGACGAGCTTCAAGGAGTGGGAAGCCTCGACGCCCTACTTCGACGGCTGCCTGCCCATCGAGGTGATGGCCGAGCGCGGCCGCGATACGCTCCGTTACGGGCCGATGAAGCCGGTCGGCCTCGACGATCCCCGCACCGGCCGCTGGCCCTTTGCCGTCGTGCAGCTGCGCCAAGACAACGCGCTCGGCACGCTCTGGAACATGGTCGGCTTCCAGACCAAGCTGAAGCACGCCGAGCAGGTGCGCATCTTCCGCATGATCCCCGGGCTCGCCGAAGCCGAGTTCGCCCGCCTCGGGGGCCTGCACCGCAATACGTTCCTCAACAGTCCCAAGCTGCTCGACACGTCGCTACGTCTCAAGGCGATGCCGCGCCTGCGCTTCGCCGGACAGATCACCGGCGTCGAGGGCTATGTAGAAAGCGCCGCCATCGGCCTACTGGCAGGACGCTTCGCGGCGGCCGAGCGGCTGGGTCGGCCGCTCACCGGGCCGCCGGGGACGACGGCACTCGGCGCGCTCGTCGGGCACATCACCGGCGGGCATCTCTCTGCCGATGCGGAGCTAAGCGACGGCACCGGTTCGCGCTCGTTCCAGCCGATGAACATCAACTATGGGCTGCTGCCGGACATCGAGGGCCCCGCCGAAGGCGTCGACGGCAAGCGGCTCAAAGGCAAGGACAAGGGCAGGGCGAAAAAGCGCGCCATGTCGGTGCGCGCACTGGCCGACCTCGATCGCTGGCTGCTGTCGACGCAGGCGCAAGCCGCAGCCGAATAGCCCCACCTCCCGCAGTCATGCTCCAGACCGCTATCTTGATGTTTTTCGCATCAGATATTATTGTCTTTCCATGATCACCGCGGCGCAAATGCGCGCAGGCCGCGCTCTGCTTGGCATTGACCAGCAAACCCTGGCTGATCTGGCGGGCGTGTCGCTGCCCACTATCCAACGCATGGAGGCGAGCGAAGGGAACGTGCGAGGCGTGGTCGACACCTTGACCAAGGTCGTCACCGCCTTCGATCGAGCCGGCGTCGAGTTGATCGCGGAAGATACACCCAGCGCCGGTCATGGACGCGGCGTACGCTTCAAGGCCAGTCGAGCCGGCAAGACCACCGCGCGATCATCGCCTCCCAGAGGCAAGAAGGGCCGCACCGCGCGGTCCGAGTGAGACCGACACCCGAATCCCACGCTGCAATATCGACACTGCGACGGCGACCGCCGACTGAACTGCCGACGATCCCGCCGCTCCTTGGATCAAGGAGACGGATACATGGAAGCGGTTGCACGGCGCCCATTGAGGCGACCCGAGCCCACGTTCGCCGAGCTGTTCACCCCTAAGCTTGTCACCATCCTGCGCGATGGATACACGGGAAGCGATTTCAGAGCCGATGCCATCGCCGGCCTGACGGTTGCCATCGTCGCGCTGCCGCTATCGATGGCCATCGCCATCGGCTCGGGGCTTTCTCCCGACAAAGGCCTGTTCACCGCCATCGTTGGCGGCTTTCTCATCTCCGCCCTCGGCGGCAGCCGCTTCCAGATTGGCGGGCCGGCCGGCGCGTTCATTGTTCTCATCGCCTCGATCGTCGAGCGCCAGGGCTACGACGGCCTCGTACTGGCAACCCTATTGGCCGGCCTGATG
>DATBSP010000147.1:0-10452 GCA_036559705.1 Hyphomicrobium sp. | reverse complement strand
TCGCCGCGGTTCCTTAAAGAACAGCGCGCTACGAACGTCGTTTTGAATGCTTCGGCTCGCCCGGCCTGGCGTCAATGGACGCCAGGCATTGGCTTACGCACGCGCAAGAGATTGATGCGCTTCGTCGGTGGTGTCCGCCGTCATTCCAGTGGCTTTCCGGCACCGGTACACGCCCCAGCTGCAGCGGGAAGAGGGCGGTGCACAGCCTATTTGACCCTAGTATTTGCATATGCAATAACAAAGCGGGAGGAGCTTACATGCCCAAGCACGACGTCGTCGATGAAATCGCGTGCAGTTGTCTGCTCTCGGCCTCGCGCAGGCTGGGGCGTGTCGTCACCTCGATCTTCGACGAGGAGCTCCGGCCGTTCCAAGTCAAGGCCAGCCAGTTCGGCTTGCTGGTTGTTATCGCCAAGGCCGGCCCCGTGCGCCGGACGGACATCGGTCGCTATGCCGACCTCGACCCGTCAACGCTGACGCGCAACCTCGCCGTGATGGCCTCGAACGGCTGGATCGAGGATGTCATCGAAGGCGATGACGGCCGCGGAGACCCCGTTCGCATCACCGCCAAAGGCCGTCATCTCATCGATGGCGTGGCGCCCGGCTGGAAAAAGGCGCAGCAGCGCGCCCGTAAGTTCCTCGGCGACGAACGCGCCGCATCCCTCATCTCTCTCTTTCAAGCGCCTCCGCCCAATTAAGCCGAGACACGACAACTTCCTAAAACTCGATCATCTATTTGCATATACAGAAACATTAGCGCAGCACAAGGAGTACAAGCATTGTTGAGCCCGGTCCCCAACCTTCCCACCATTCTCGAGCTCTCCGACACGCTGAGCATGCGTTACCAGAAGACGGGAGATGGCCCGCCTCTCGTGCTGATGCACACGATCAGGACGCAGCTCGAATATTTCCGTTACCTGGCGCCGCTGCTCGCCGACAACTTCACCGTCTACGCCGTCGATCTCCCCGGGCACGGACATTCCCGTATCGATCCCGCGGCGCTCTACGACGAGCCGTATCTCCGCCAAGGCATCATTCAGTTCATCGAGCGGCTCGACCTACGCGATGTGACGCTTGTCGGTGAGTCGATCGGGGCGGTTCTGGCGCTGACTGTCGCAGCTGCCGTCCCTCAGCGCATCAGGAGCGTCTTCGCGCTCAACACCTACGACTACGAGACCCGTTACGCGGATGGCCTCCGTCGCGGCAATCTATTCGTCAACGTGATCGTCGGCAGCCTGCAGATCCCCGTCATTGGCCCGATCAACGCGTCGCTCGAGAACAGAATCGTGCTGCGCAAGATCATGGGCGGCGGCTACCACGATCCGCGCAAGCTGCCGCAGGATCTTGTCGTCGAGTTCGACGCTGTCGCGCACCGCCCGGGCTACCGCGCCATGGCCGGCAAGGTGCTGGCGGGCTGGAGATCGTGGGCGAGGGCCCGCGACGCGTATGCGAACATTGCCGCACCGGTGACGCTGATCTATGGCGACGACGACTGGTCGCGCGTTCCCGAGCGCGAGCGCACGCGGGATCTGATCCGCGGCGCGCGCATGTTGACGCTGAAGGACACTGGGCATTTCTCGGCCGTCGAGAGCCCGCACGAGGTCGGCAGCATTATTCTCGCATCCTAGGCGGCAGCGGCCCTCGTCGCACGTGCGAGGGTCGTTGCCCTTAGTCACTCGTCACGGCGATGTCGGTGCCGCCGTCATCGGCGGGGGTGAACAACAAATTCAGCTCATAGACCTTGCCGCACGCGAGCACTGACCAGAGCTCCTTCCACATACCGCCGCCTTGCGGTGGCTTCTGCACGACCTCGGTGTCGATGATGGCCGTCTCGTTGCACGGCGCGGCGCTTTTCGTCATCGCGGCGGTCTTGACGAGACTGCCGGCGTCGAGACGGCGGCCCAAGTCCATTTTTGTTGCGGCAGCCGAAGTAGCCGGTGCCGATCTCCCAGACGATGTCGCCACCGTACTCGCGATGGTACGGGCTGAAACCGCCTTCGCCCGTATCGTGCGCAAAGCCGCCGAGCTTGGCGCCCTTGTTGCGATGGCGTTGGCCGAAATGGAGCCGAAGCTCATGGCGGAGATATTGAACACCGACGCCGAGTAGAGGTGTCGGCAGTCGCGTCCGCCGATGAGAATGCGGAACGGCTCCTTAGCCGGCGGCTTGGGCGCCATAGAGTGGTGCATCCACTCGTACTCATTGCGGCAGACGTCGTACTGCGTGCCGAACGGGCGCTTGTCGAGCTCGTGCTTGGCGCGCTGATAGACAATCGCCCGCTTATCGCGCGGGAAGGGCATGCCTTCCTTGTCCGACTCGAAGAAGTACTGGCGCATCTCCGGGCGGATGTTCTCGAGAATAAAGCGCAGATGCGCCGCGATCGGGTAGTCGCGCAAGATCGCATGCCGGCGCTGGGTGAGATCGCGGATCCCAAGGATGGCGAACGCGCTGAAGAAAGCGAGCGGCAGCAGGAAGTAGGGGAGGTTCTCTGGGGCGCGCCAAGCGGCCGTCGCGAAAGCGGCGGTGCCGGCGAACGCAATGGTCAACAGGATATAGCGCGGGCTGAACGGCAGCAGCAGGGGGCGCATGGCAAACTTTCCCCATGTCGTGGCGATGCGCAGCGGTTGTAAGCTGTGCTGCTGTAGGATTTGCGACGCCCCTCCGCATCAGGTCGGACGACCCGTGCCGGCAGAGCGCTTGGAGGGAGGATCGGGCCGCAGATCGGCGACGACCTCACCGGCGTGCGGCGTAGTCGGTGGCAAACCTCAAGAGATCAATCTCTTGATGACAATGATCATTTTTGGGATTGGTGGAGCCGAGGGGAATCGAACCCCTGACCTCTGCAGTGCGATTGCAGCGCTCTCCCATCTGAGCTACGGCCCCGGACAGTTCGGCGGCATTTAGGGGGCCACCCCGAATCTTGTCAAGGAAGCTCCCGGGCTGGCAGCAATCCGTCCCGCGCGCGGCTTGCTCCCCGCGATTTGCGAGGCTACACGTCTCTCTCGCTGAGAGGGAAAGTGGACGCGGCTATGATCGGATTGCTTGCCTACGTACTGACTTTCATAAGCTACTTGATCACCCTTTACACCTACGTCGTCATCGCCAGCGTAATCCTCAGTTGGCTGATGGCCTTCGGCGTCGTCAACCCTTACAACCCGACCGTCCGCGCCATCTGGCAGGGGCTTAACGCCGTCACCGAGCCGCTGCTGCGCCCCATTCGCAACATGCTGCCAAACCTCGGCGCCATCGACATCTCGCCTATTGTGCTCTTGCTCGCCTGCGTTTTCGTGCAGGGTCTGATCAATCAGGTGCTGCTGCCCGCCCTCATTCAGCCCGCGTGACCGCCGAACAACCATGGCGGGCAGGAAACGGGTGCGTCATCGTGCGCGTGCGCTTGACGCCGAAATCCTCGATAGAAGGCGTCGACGGTGTTGCCCCGAGCGCGGAAGGGATGGCGCTTGCCGCCCGCGTTCGCGCGGTGCCGGCCGAGGGCGAAGCTAACGCCGCGGTGGAAAAGCTCGTCGCGCGCTGGCTCGACGTACCGAAAAGCACAGTGCGAGTGACGGCGGGGGCGAAGTCCCGCATCAAGTCGCTCACCATCAGCGGGGAAACGCATTGCCTCGAGCAGCGGCTCAAGGCCAAGCTCGCGCCTTCCTGATAAGGGGGCACAATGAACGATCCCGAGGGAGGAATCTCGCAATGACCGCTTACGTTATCGACGGTAAGGCCATCGCCGCCAAGGTGCGCTCCGACGTTGCCGCCGACGTGGCAATGCTCAAGTCGCAGCACGGCTTTGTCCCCGGCCTTGCCGTGGTGCTGGTCGGCGAGGACCCGGCGAGCAAAGTCTACGTGCGCAACAAGGCGGCGCAGACCGTCGAGTGCGGCATGCAGTCGTTCGAGCACAAGCTGGCCGAAGACACCCCCGAGCAGGTCGTGCTCGACCTCGTCGCCAAGCTCAATGCCGATCCGAACGTCAACGGCATCCTCGTGCAGATGCCGCTCCCCAAGCACATGGACTCAAACAAGGTGCTGGAGCTGATCGATCCCTTGAAGGACGTCGACGGCTTCCACCCGATGAACGTGGGCCGCCTGTCGATCGGTGAGCGCGCCCTGGCGCCGTGCACGCCGGTCGGCTCCATCATTCTGGCAAAGTCGGTGAAGCACGACCTGTCGGGCCTCAACGCCGTCGTCGTCGGCCGCTCCAACATCGTCGGCAAGCCGATGGCGCAGCTGTTGCTGCGCGAGAACTGCACGGTGACCATCGCGCATTCGCGCACCAAGGATCTGCCCGCTGTCGTACGCGCCGCCGACCTCGTCGTCGCCGCCATCGGCAAGCCGGAGTTCGTGAAGGGCGACTGGATCAAGCCCGGCGCCATCGTCATCGACGTTGGCATCAACCGCATCTTGAAGCCGGATGGTAAAGGCAAGATCGTCGGAGATGTCGACTTCGCCGAGGCCGTCAAGGTGGCCGGCGCCATCACGCCAGTGCCGGGCGGCGTCGGCCCAATGACCATCGCCTGCCTCTTGAAGAACACGGTCGAGGCGGCGCTGATGCAGCGCGGCGTCAGGGCCAAAGCGGCCTGACGCCGTCGCCGGCCTCTGCCTCATGCGGATTTGATCTGCCGTAGAGTCTCGCCGCGATAACTCAGCGCTTCGGCGACGTGCGCGCGGCCGATGACATCCTCGCTATTGAGGTCGGCAAGCGTGCGCGCTACCCGCAAGCTGCGATGGAAGCCGCGTGCGGAGAGGTGCAGCGCATCGGCTGCCTGCCGCATCAGCGCCGCGCCTTCCGCATTGGGGCTAGCGACGTCCTCCAGCATGCGCCCGCTGCATTCGACATTGGTACGCACGCCCTTGGCGCCAAGTGAAAGAAAGCGCTGAATGGTGCGGGCTGCGGAACGGCCGCTGTGTCGCCAGCTTGCCGCCCATCAGCTCGCCGGCGAGGCTGTGCACCATTGAGAGTTGAGCATCTCTTCGGGCGATAGCGGCGGCAGGATCGACGGCAGCCGCGCCGCCAACATGGATTTGCCGGAGCCGGGTGGTCCGATCATCAGAAGGTTGTGCCCGCCGGCGGCGGCGACCTCGAGCGCCCGCTTCGCGCTCTCCTGGCCCTTGACGTCGGCGAGATCTGGACGCACGCCTGTCTCGCTCTCGAGCCCAGGCTTGGGGCGTGCCAGCGTTTGTGGTCCCTTGAAGTGATTGACGAGTGACAACAAGTGCGGCGCCGCCAGGATATCGACACCCTCGCCGGCCCACGCCGCCTCCGGTCCGCACGCCGCTGGGCAGATCAGCTGCTTTCCGCCACCGCTTTGTCGGGCAAGCCGACGATCACGAGCGCATGGCGTCCAGGTGTGATGCGCACCTATACTTCGACAGCGCGTGCCTCAATGCCGACGAACGCGAGGGTGGAAATCTGCCCGTACATGCCGTCCCTAAAGCCTTCAAGGCCCATGCAACCTTAGCGATTAAGCCGGCCGGTATCACGAGCATTCGGAGAACGCGCCTTTCGATGAGCACGGCTCGGTCCAAGCCTAATCCCACCTGCAAGAGACAGCAGCTGAGTGAGACCTCGTCACCCGCTGGGGTGCCGTGAATCGAATGAAAAAACAATACGAAGAGCTAGATGGAACTTCGTTCGCATTTGTGCGTTGCGGCCATCGGAGAACCCTGCACATGAGCATCGACGCCACACCGGCCAACAAAGCCAAAGAGCTGCAAAAACTTGCTGAAGAGGCGAAGATCAATGCGGAGACGACGGCTGATCCCAACCGTCGCCGTGCCCTGCGAATGACAGCGTTGAAGTACAAGCGCCTCGCCAACTTCGTGGACGCAAAGAGCCGGTGATTCTGCCTCCACTTGCGAACAATTCCCAGTCCTAGCTTTTGACAACCTGCGGTGGAAACTATCTATGGCTCCAGGGCGCTGGAGGGCATGACGAATGGCGGACGACACCTTCCCCACATCGCTGTCGTCATCTACCCGGACGGAGAGGTTGTAGGAATTGCGACGTATTCCGCGGCGGCAGCCAAGACCTCGTCCACGAACTGGCCATCAAGGCGGGGGCGAAAAATTGCCGACAACGATTATGCCTGAGGGCCGCTGGTAGACTGCTAGGCCGCGTTGGGCAGCGGGCGCACGGCGAGCACCGTCGTGTTGTCCTGGTGCGGGTCGCGCATCGCCTCCACGGCACGGATCAGCGCATTGGCCACCGCCTCAGCACCGTCGTCGGCATACGCCGAAACGATGCGCTGGATCTCGGTTCCCTCCAGCGTCTGCAAGCCGTCGCTGGCGAGAATGATGTAGTCTCCGTCCTCAAGCACGAGTGGCCGCCGCGAGACATCGACCAGGTCGAGTTCGTCGCCGGTCACTGCTGAGCGCAGCATGTGCCGGCGTGGATCGGACTTTGCCTGCTCGGGCGTGATGCGGCCCAAGGCGGCGAGCCGGTCGAGCTCGGGCGCCAGCGAATGATCCTCGTTGAGAAGCGCGATCTCGCCGCGGCGAAACAGCAGTAGCGGGCTGTCGCCGACGCTAACCCACTCGACACCCTCGTTGCCAAACACGGCAGCAACCAGCGTCGTCCCCATGCCCGCTAACGCAGGGTTAGCCCGCACCTGCGCGGCGATGGAATCGTTGGCGGAGGTCAGCGCCTTGATCAGCCGCTCGGGGCGCGAGCCATTGAGCCCCGCGTAGGCGGAGATGAAGCTGTCGCACACCATGCGGCTGGCTAGCGCCCCCGCCGTGTGTCCGCCCATGCCGTCGGCCAACACGGCGACGAGCCGAGAGGCGCCGGAAGTCGGCGGCACGTCGGCGCTTCCGGCCGTCCTATCCTTCGGCGGCCAGAATGCGCTCGAGTCTTCCTGGTAATCTCTCGCGCCTTTGGTAGCGCGGGAGGCGTGATCGAAGGCCTGCATCAGTCCTTGGCATCGCTCAGCTCGGCCCAGTCGAACTCCGACCCGCAGAACGGCACGAACACGAGCTGAGTGCGCCCGATCGTGATGACGTCCATTTGGTGCAGCTCGACCGCTCCGGTGGGTCGCTTGTCGTTGATTGAAACGACGTTGGTCTTAGCTAAGTTCGGCACGAACAGAAAAGATCGCGCAGCCGAATCATAGCGGATATAGGCCTGTTCTTCCGAGGAAATCGAATCGTCGCCGAAATCGAGCGGAATCCGCTGTGTCGCGGCGCGGCCCACCGTGTTGTTGCCCTCAAAAATAGGACGGTAAGAGCCCATGCCAGCGCCGCCGACTATAACGAGCCAGCCGACCACCGGATCCTGGGCGAACTCGCCGCGCTTCACCTGCACCTTGCCGCGCACGAGCTGCGTGCGGGGGGCGTCGTTCTCAACCTTCGGGGCGCCTCCGCGCACGACGCGTGTCGTCGGCGGGGTGCCGAACTCGACGTGCTTGTCCTGCGGCTTCAGCGAGGTCTGACCCTTCACCTCGCGCGCGGCCTCTGCTGCGCTGAGGCCGGCGCCGGCTGCTGAAGGCGCCACCGCGGGGGCGACTTCGCTCTTGCCCGGCTCCGCCGCAGCCGCAGCTGCAGCCGGTTTTGGCGCCTCAGCCTTCGTCGCCAACTTTGTCGTGGGCTCCGCCGACGCCGGCGCAGGCCCGCGCTGCGTGTCATCGCGGCTCGCCGCCGCGAGTGCATCTTTCAGCGAGCCCAGGAACCGGCCCGGCTTCGTTCCCTGCTGAGACATGGTGACCTCCGTTACGCCTTGGCGTTCTTCCGACATATTGCGTTCTCCTACCATGATAACCGACAAGGCTCGCGATATCTGCGGCTACCGCATCTCGAGCGGTCCCGCGTCCACGGCTAAACGGGCCTTGCGTCGAACTTCAGTTTCACCTCGCCGATGCCGATGACGTCGCCCTTGGCGAGGCGCGCTTCGCCAACGCGCGCGCCGTTGACCAACACGCCGTTTCCGTCGGCACCGGAAAGGTCGGTAATGACGACGTCGCCGTCGGTCGTGCGCCGGATCACCGCGTGGTAGCGGTGCACCGTCTTCTCCGACCGACAGATATCATTGTCGGCCTCGCGACCGATGCGCAGCATGGCGCGCCCGATAACGTAGCGCTGGCCGGTGCCGGCAAACTCGACCCATGCTTCCGTCGGCCAAGTCGAGACTTCGTTACGCGCCGTTACTCCGCTGCGGGCCGCCGCACCGCTGCCGCGCAACGACGGGCGAGAAATCAATTGCGTTGCGTCGGGGGAGCGGCGCTGCCGGCGCATCATCAGACCGGCAAGCGCGAGTGGCGGCAGCGCCATCAGCACGGCAAGCACCAGCATCAGGGCGGGTGCGCGATTGAAGCTGTCGCTGAACCACGAATTGAGTTGCAGCCAGGCGTCGGCGGTAGGAGTCGCGAACATGAATAGGTCGGAAATCACTGCGCGCCCCGGTTCGGGTATGCCCGCTGCAAATGCAACATTAGATTGGGAGACCGCCAATGCGGCATCGACAACTTCGGTAGTGGCGACCACGGCGATCTCATGGTCTTCGTCTCAGGACAAATCAAACTGCAGCCTCGGGCCGCATGACGGCAGGAACATGGCATTCGGCGCGGCGGCTCAGATTTGTTCGCAGCTTCGGCATGCTCTAGCCGCCGCCACATTTGTGCGTCACAAGTGTGTCGGAGGCAGTACGGCAATTGACGAGCGGCACGGCGCGTAGCATGCGAGCCGAACGACCGACGTCGCGGAGAGCCATGACGAATCTCATCGCGCTGCCAAGCGGAACCGAGCTGGTCGGCGACTACCGCATCGAGCGTGTGCTGGGCGCCGGCGGATTCGGCGTGACCTATCTCGCCGACGAGATCGCGCTCGCCCGTATGGTCACGATCAAGGAGTACTTTCCGAGCGATATCGCCGCGCGTGATGGCGGCATCGACGCCGCGCCGCGCTCGCAAGACTGCGCCGGCGACTACCGCTGGGGCCTCGACCGCTTCATCGAGGAAGCGCAGACGCTCGCCAAGTTCGACCACACCAATATCGTGCGCGTCTATCGGTACTTCCGCGCCAATAACACTGGCTACATGGTGCTCCACTTCGAGGAGGGGCAGAGCCTGAAGGGCTGGCTGAAGGCGCTCGGGCGCGCACCCCGCCAGAAGGAACTCGACGCCATCATCGGGCCGCTGCTCGACGCGCTCGAGCTGATCCACAAGTCAGATTTCCTGCATCGCGACATCGCGCCTGACAACATCATCATCCGCAAGTCGGGCGATCCGGTGCTCATCGACTTTGGCTCGGCGCGCGGCGAGATCGCCTCGCACACCAAGACCGTGTCGGCGCTCGTCAAACCGGGCTACAGCCCCTACGAGCAGTACGCCGAGACGAGCCGCCAGCAGGGCCCTTGGAGCGACATCTACGCGCTCGGCGGCACGCTCTATCATGCCATTACGGGCAAGAGGCCGCCGGATGCCCCCTCGCGCATGGTCAAGGACGAGCTGGTTCCCGCGCGCGAGGCGGCGCTTAGCTCCTACCGCGCCGGCTTCCTGAAGGCGATCGACAAGGCCTTGGCACTCAATGTCGAGGCGCGGCCGCAGTCGATACCCGCCTGGCGCGGCGACCTGCTGGCGCCCGATCCGGTGCGCCCCAGCTGGCTGGCTCGGACGACCGGCGGCCGCAAGAACCGCAAGAAGGAGAAGGAAGACGCCGAGCCGGCAGCTGCCTTCCCGGCCACCGTGCCCATCGCACCCGTCGCGCCGACGCCACCTCCGCCGGACGCCCCGGGTCCCAAAGGCGGCCTGCTCGATTTCCTCGAGGGCCTGCGCAAGAAGCCGGAAGCCGCGGGCGCTCCGGGCGCCCAGGCCGCCCCAATACAGATCGCTGCTGCGCCGGCCGCCGCTCCCACGGTGAAGCTCGCGGCGCCGCCGGCGCCGCTCAAGAAGAAATCTCAGTCGAAGAAACCCATCCCCAAGGAGCGCGCGCTCGTTGTCGTCAAGGCGCCAGCACGCCCGCGACCGCGCCGCCTGAAGGGCAGCCGCCCGAGCTTATTGCCCATCGTCTTCAAGCTGCTCGTCGGCGTCGGCGTCGCCAGCGCCGCCGTTGCCATGCAGGACCGCTTTCCCCAGTTCGAAAGCCGCGGTTCGGCGGTGACGACCGGCATCACGACGGGAACCACGAGCCCGCTGCAGCCGCAAGCGCAGACGCCGGTGCTGGTCACGCCCATGGCCGAAATCGAGGCGCACCGGGGCTCGATATCCGGTGCCGCCTATACCGACGACGGCCGCCGCATCGTCACCACCGGCGCCGACGGCACGATGAAGGTTTGGGACGCGACCTACCGCAACCTCGTGCGCACCATCGAGCTCGACGACGGCCCGGCGACCTCGCTTGCCCTCAGCGGCACGCGCGCGCTCACCGGCCATGCCAACGGCAAGGTGGTGCTGTGGGACATCGACCGCGCCGCCTGAAGGGCAGCCGCCCGAGCTTATTGCCCATCGTCTTCAAGCTGCTCGTCG
>DATBSP010000146.1:0-19740 GCA_036559705.1 Hyphomicrobium sp. | reverse complement strand
CGAGCAGGCGGCGCCGGCCTTCGCGGTGGTGGATATGCGGCTCGGTGACGGCAACGGTCTCGACGTCATCTCCGCGCTCAAGCGCAGCCGGCCGGAGGCGCGCGCCATCATCCTCACCGGCTATGGCAATATCGCCACGGCGGTGAACGCGGTGAAGCTCGGCGCGGTGGACTATCTCGCCAAGCCGGTGGACGCCGACGATGTTGTCAATGCGCTGCTGTCGCGGGAGGATCGCAAGATCGAGTTGCCGTCGAATCCGATGTCGGCCGATCGCGTGCGCTGGGAGCATATCCAGCGCATCTACGAATTGTGCGGCCGCAATGTTTCGGAGACCGCGCGCCAGCTCAACATGCATCGCCGCACCCTGCAGCGCATTCTCGCCAAGCGCGCGCCGAAGTAATCCGGCGCGCATTCGCTGGTCAGGAATTTTCCAATCCCGGATCGGCCAACGCTTGCAGGCTGAAGGCGGCGGTGCGCGCGAAGCGCAAGGTCATCGCCTTGCGGCGGGCGGCGGCAAGGCGCGTCTCGGGCGCCGGGCGAACGATCTCCCCGCCGAAGCGGTCGGCGAGGATCAGCCCGGTGTCGGCAGGCAGCACGTCGACGGGAAAACCCGGCGCCACTGCAAAGAACAACGCATCGGAAAAGTCTCGGTACTCCGGCCACTTAGTATCGACGCGCAGATCCTCCAGGCATGACTTCACCTCGACAATCCACACGTCGCCGGCAGGCGACAACCCGACGACGTCGGCGCGGCGGCCGTTGGCCAGCGAAAGCTCGTTGATGACGGCGAAGCCGAGTGCACGCAAAAGGCGCCCGACGCCGCGGCAGACCTCGCGCGTGACGGCGTCACGACCGGCGGCAATGGCCGCTTCGCAGGCCACGGTATTCGCCGCGTCGGTCACCGCGGCGTTCGCCGTTTGGCAGCGGGGCGTCTCCGCCACATCCATGCCTGTTTCCCCGGCTTTATCCTTTGCTGCCGTCATTTGACCACCATGAGCCGGTGACATTTGCCCGGCGACGAAAACTACGGGGTAGGTCCTTGCGCGCAGGCGCTGACCGATTGCCAATCGAGCTGGCCGAAGCGTGCTCGAATCTGTTTCCGGTGTTGCGGGCAACTCATCGAGGGGACGAGCGCCTGACTCCATGTTCTTCAAACGCTCCAAGGTAGACAAGAGCAAGGCTGCCGAAACCGCGGCCGAGCCGGCGCCTGCGCCGTCGGAGACTGTCGAGGCCGCGCCAACGCCGGCAGCGTCGGAGCCACATGCGGCGAAGGGGCACGTCGAGCCGTCGCTGCCGCTCGGCGCGCACATGACCTCGTCGGGCGCCACCGACTCGGCGAGCCTCGGCTTCAAGACGACCGCCGACCTTACGCCGGCCCACGGCCCCGTCGGTCAGGTAAAGGCCATGGAGGCCTTGGCTTTTGGCGCCGGCATCAAAGGCCCCGGCTACCACATGCTCGTCATCGGGCGCGAAGGCACCGGCCGGCGCACGGCGGTGCGCGCCAAGCTGCAGGAGCTCGGCGGCAAGGCTGAGCGCCCAGCAGACTGGGTCTACGTCAGCTCGTTCGATCCGACCGGCGGGTTTCGCGCCCTGAAGCTGCCGGCTGGGACGGCCAAGCCGTTCGCCGAGAAGATGGCCCTCGCCATCGACCAGCTGGCCGACGCGCTGCCGGCAGCCTTCACCGCCGACGACTATGACCTGAAGCGCCGCACCATCGAGGAGGAGTTCCGCTTTAGCCGCGAGGACGCGCTGGAAGCCTTGCGCCGCGAAGCCGAGACGCAAAACATCGCGCTGCTGCGCACCCCGGCAGGTATTGCCGTGGCGCCGGTGCTGGAAGGCAAGGTGGTCAAGACCGACGTATTCAATTCGGTGCCCGAGGCGCTGCGCCGCGAGGTGGAAACCAAGATCGCCGCCCTGGAAGCGGAGATCGAGGCGATCCTCGCCGAGCGCCCCGACGCCGAGAAAGAGCGGCGCGCCCGCCTCGTCTCCCTCAACGAGCAGGTCGCCGGCCGTTTCGTGCGCGCGGCGCTCGACGACCTCAAGGCCGAGTTCGCCGAGGTGGCGGGGGTCGAGAGCTATCTCAAGGCGGCGGCGCGCGATCTCGTGCGCAATGCTAGCCTATTCGTCGCCGCGCATGGGGCGCCTGCGGGACAGCCATCGCGCGTGCCGGCGACACATTCACGCTTTGCCCGCTATGCCGTGCACGTAATGGCGACCACATCGGCGGCCTCCTGCGCACCTATCGTGCAGGAGGCCAATCCGACCTATGCCAATCTCTTCGGGCGCATCGAGCTTGGCGGCGGTGCCGAGGCGGCGAGCCACGTCGTCAGGATCAAGCCCGGCGCCCTGCATCGCGCTAACGGCGGCTATCTCCTCATGGACGGCGATGCCCTGCTCGAAAGCCCGGAGACCGTCGAGGCTCTGCGCCGGGCTCTCGACGCCGAGGAGATTCGCTTCGATCCGCCCGTGAGCCCCATCGGTGCCGTGGGCGACGAGGTCCCCGACCTTGAGCCGATCCCACTGAATGTCAGGCTCGTCGTGTTCGGCAGTGCGGAGACACAGCGCCGTCTGGCCGCCAGCACCGGGTCGCTGCGTCGTATTTTCAAAGTCGAAGTCGTGTTCGAGCACGCGGTGGAGCGTACAAAAGAGACGGTCGAGACGTTCGCGCGCATCGTCGCCGGCGTCATCGACAAGCAGGGCCTGCGACCGATGGATGCTGCGGCCGTTGCCCTCCTGATCGATGAAGCAGCACACCGCGCCGGCGCCAAAGGTAAGCTGTCGGTGCTCATCAGTGACCTCATCGACGTCTGCCGCGAGGCAGATCATTGGGCAAGCAGCGAAAGGCGCGATGTCATCTCGGCCGCCGACGTCGAGCGTGCGCTGCACCAGGGTAAGGCGCGCGGCGGCAGGCCCGAAATGGCGGAGGCCTCATGATCGCCCACGTCGCCGCCGCCGGAGAACGCCGTGGCCGCGTCGTGCTGTGGCTAGGCAGCTCGGCCGCTGCCAGCCGCTTCGCGATTGAGGCGGCGATGCTGCTCGGGCAGGCATTCCAGGCCGAGGTCGAGAGCCTTTACGTCGAGGATAAACAACTATTCGATCTTGCCGACTTTCCCTTCGCGCGCGTCATTGGCGCGTCCGGCGACGGTTGGCGTCCGCTGCCGCAGGCTGCCTTGGAGCGCGAGCTACGCTTTGCCGCCGCGGCGCTGCACCGGCAGGTGGCCGAAGCCGGCCTTGCTGCTTCGGTTCCCTGCCATGCGCGCGTCGTGCGCGACGAGCCGTTGCGAGCAGTGTCACGCGCCTGCGCCGAGAACGGGCCGTGGAACCTCGTCATCGTCGGCGAGCCATTGGCGCCGAGCGATGAGGCGCGGCTGTCAGAGATGTTCGAGCGCGTGCGCGATACGACCGGCGCGGTGATCACCGGGCCATTGGCGCGGCGCACGCGCGGGTGCGTCGTCGCCGTCGTCGAGGAGTTCGAGCGGCTAGGCCCGATGCTCAAATCGGCGCAGCGGCTGTCGACCGTCACCGGCGGCGACGTCAAGCTGACCTTGGTCGGCGATCGACGCGATGAGCTGGCATGGATGGAAGGCGAGGCGCGCCATCTGTGCGCCGACGGCGATGACGGCGAGGTGGCCGATTTCGAGAGCGTGCTCGCCGCCAACGACGATCCAGCGCCGCTCGCCGCCGTGCTGCAGCGGCATAAGCCTGGCTTTGCAATCGCCCAATACGGCGGGCGGCTGATCGCACCCGGCGCCAGTTTGCGCCCGCTCACCCAAGTGCTCGAATGCCCGCTGCTGTTGGTTCGCTAGCCCTACCTCAGGTGTCACTCCGCTTGGAAATAACCAGGGCCGGTGCCGATGATTTTCGCATCGGGCGTGCCGACTGCCCGTGCGTCCTTGTCGGGGTAGTCGGACTTTGACAACACCCAGCGGATAGTCTCCAGCCGCGCACGCCGCTGATCGTTGGCGCGTACGATGATCCACGGCGCTTCCGCGGTGCTCGTGCGCTCGAAGATTTCCGCCTGCGCGCGAGTATAAGCGTCCCACTTGTCGATGGCGGCGAGGTCGATATCGGTGATCTTCCAGCGTTTGAACGGGTCGTGGCGGCGCTCGTGGAAGCGCAGGAGCTGCATCTCGCGGCCGATAACGAGATAGAACTTGAATAGGCGCATGCCGTCGCGCACCAGCAGCGCCTCGAAGTCGGGCGCATCGCGCAGGAACGTCTCCGTCTGCGCCGGCGTGCAGAAGCCCATGACGCGTTCAACGCCGGCGCGGTTGTACCAGGAGCGGTCGAAGAGGACGATGTCGCCGGCCGTCGGCAGGTGGCACACATAGCGCTGGAAGTACCACTGCCCACGCTCGACCTCGGTCGGCTTCGATAGCGCGACCGAGCGCGCGTGGCGTGGGTTGAGGCGCTCGAGGAAGCGGCTGATGCAGCTTCCCTTGCCGGAGGCGTCGCGGCCTTCGAAGAGTGCGACGAAGCGTTCGCCCGTCTCCTGGAGGTGCGTTTGCAACTTCAGCAGCTCGAGCTGCAGCCGCATCAGCTCCTCCTTGAAGACCTTCTTTTTCATCTCCTGGTCGTACGGATAGCCGCCGGAAGTGAGCGCGCGCTCCTCGATAGCTGGGGGCAGTATCGGGTTGTCGATGTCGAAGACATATGGTTTCCCGCTCTTGCCGATGCCGTTCTTGCCGTTCTTCGCGCTCATTGATGTTGTTCCGTTGCTGTGAATGGCGTCATTGTAGGGGGAATCTCATGACGCGTGCCCGCCATGTTCGAAAGGCGCTATGATCCCCACTAACTAGCAGCGATCTCGTTAGCGAATGGCCCCGAGTCCAAGCACAAAATGTCCCTAGGCCCCCCGTTGAGCAACGTGCGCTGGACCGAGCGCAAGGCCGAGGCCGAAGCTTGGGCAAGCGCCGCGTGGCTCGCTGCCAAGCGGCGGCTGGCGGCGCGCTGGATGCCGGTCGCGGCGGCCATCGGCATTCTCACGGCGCTCGTGCTGCTCGGATCTTTGCATGCGTTGCCAGCGCTTGGCGCGGCAGGCGTGCTGCTGCTGGCGACGGCCACGTGGCCTCTCGATAGCGGCGCCATCATCGACGCCATCGCGGGCAACGCCGCGGCGAACGTTGGCAATCGTCCGGGCGACATGGAGCGCAAGAGCTGGCGGGCCGTAGTGAATGCCATCCCGACGGCTGCCCTAGCGCTCGATGCGGCGGGCACGCTGCTGCACCACAACCGCCTCGCCGCAGAGATCTTTCCCAAGATCAAGAGCGGCCAGCCGATGAGCCAGGTGTCGCGCAACCCCGATCTTCTGGTGGCGGTCGATCGCGCGCTGACGTCCGAGGAGCGCATCGACGTCGACCTTGTCGAACGCGTGCCGGTGGAGCGGCGCGTGGCGGCGACCGTGTCCCGCCTGGCGCGCTCCGCGGCGCCATCCTGGCCGCACGTACTCATCACCTTCCGCGACCTCACCGAGCAGGACAAGCTCGCCCAGATGCGCGCCGATTTCGTCGCCAATGCGAGTCATGAGATGCGCACGCCGCTGGCTTCGTTGCGCGCCTTCGTCGAGACGTTGCAGGGACCGGCGCGTGACGACGTTAACGCGCGCACGCGCTTCCTGTCGCTCATGGCCAGCCAGGCCGAGCGCATGACACGCCTCATCGACGATTTGCTCTCACTGAGCCGAGTCGAGATGCGCGTGCACTTGCCGCCGCGCGGCATTGTCGAGCTGAACGAGACGGCGGCGTACGTCTGCCAGTCGCTCGAGCCAGTCGCCGAAGCCGCCAAGGTGAAGCTGTCGCTCGTTCGCGACAATTCCGCGGCGCGCATCCGCGGCGACCGCGAGGAAATCGTGCAGGTGCTGCAGAACCTCATCCAGAACGCCATCAAGTATGGGCGTGAGGACGGCACCATCGAGGTGCGCGTGGGGCGCGATGCGCCGCGCGGCGCCGGCGATGCGCGTGTTTGGGTTGGTGTTACCGACAACGGGCCGGGGATCGCGCCGGAGCACCTGCCGCGGCTCACCGAGCGCTTCTATCGCGTCAACGTCGCTTCGAGCCGCGAGAAGGGCGGCACCGGCCTCGGCCTCGCCATCGTCAAGCACATCCTCAACCGCCACCGCGGCGAGCTGCGCATAGCGTCGCGCCTCGGTGCCGGCTCCACCTTCACGGCGAGCTTCGAGGAGCTCGGCACCGCGGCCTAAGGTTGCCGGATTGGTTGTGCATTGCGACGATTGCACCTTTTCCAAAGGGCGCCAGACGGGGTCGTTGCTCAAGTGCGGGCAATTGGCGATTATACGATCATACTCAATGTGTTAACCTGTCACTAAAGTATCGCTGCCTTGGTCTATCTAAGCCGCACGGCGCAAGTGCGCCGGGCGGGGGGAGGTTCGCTGGTGCGGTACATCCGCACGACCCCGCATCACCTCCAGAAGGAGATCAGTGTGAGCACAAAGTTCATCGCCTGCACGGCGGCGGCGGCCGTCGTCGGCACGGTTGCGTTCGCTGGCGCGGCTGTCGCGCGTGACCAAATCCAGATTGCCGGCTCTTCGACGGTTCTGCCCTACGCCAACATCGTGGCTGAGCAGTTCGGCAAGACTTACGGCAACTTCAAGACCCCGATCGTCGAGTCGGGCGGCTCCTCCGCCGGCCTCAAGCAGTTCTGCCAGGGCCTCGGCGACGCCACGATCGACATCGCCAACTCTTCGCGCAAGATCAAGAAGGCCGAGATCGAAGAGTGCGCTAAGAACGGCGTCAAAGAGATCGTCGAAGTGCAGTTCGGCTATGACGGCATCGTCTTCGCCGTCGACTCCAAGTCGGCCGACTGGGCTCTCGAGCCGAAGGACGTCTACCTCGCTCTCGCCGCTGAAGTGCCGAAGGACGGCGCTCTCGTTCCGAACACCGCCAAGACCTGGAAGGAAGTGAACCCGGCTCTCCCCGATTGGCCGATCGCTGCCTACATCCCGGGCGAGAAGCATGGCACGCGCGAAGTGTTCGAGGAGAAGGTTCTGCACGCTGGTTGCAAGGCCACCGGCGGTGACAAGCTCCAGCTCGCCAAGGCCGAAGGCAAGGACGACAAGGAAAAGGCCAAGAACGCCGACAAGGCTTGCGGCAAGGTCCGTAAGGACGGCGCCGCTGTCGACATCGATGGCGACTACACCGAGACGCTCGCCCGTATCTCTTCCAACCCGCAGGGCGTGGGCGTGTTCGGTCTATCGTTCTACGAGAACAACACCGACAAGCTGAAGGTTGCCACGGTCGGCGGCGTTGCGCCGTCGGTCGAGACGGTCGCCGCCGGCAAGTATCCGGTCTCGCGTCCGCTGCAGTTCTACGTGAAGAAGGCGCACATCGGCGTCATCCCCGGCCTCAAGGAGTACGTCGAGTTCTTCTCGTCGGACAAGATGATTGGCCCCGAGGGTCCGCTCGCCGAGTACGGCCTCGTTCCTTCGCCTGACGCCGAGCGCGCCAAGCTGCAGGAAGACGTGAAGGCCGCGAAGTCCATGTAAGGATGGCGCTGCTTACGACGACACTCTGCGGTCCGGGCCTCGTGTCGAGGTCCGGACCGCATTGCCCAACGACCGGGATGGTTAGAAGCGGCGCTTACAGCCGCTGACCGGAAGGTAGCGCGGCGCTCTCCAATTGGCGCCGTCAGTGAGGATATCGAGTTGTCGACCTCCGTCATTCTCCTGGGATTGATCGTGGCGAGCTTGCTCGCCTTCGCACTCGGTGTCTCGCGCGCCAACTCGCTGGCCAAAAAGGGCGATGCGCATCTGCATTCGCGCCCCGGCTACTTCGGCACATATTTGGCGCTGTGGACGCTGCTGCCGGCGCTGATCGTGACGCTGCTGTGGACAGCAGCGGAGCCGAAGGTGGTCCGCCACCTCATCGGCAACAGCATGCCGGCGAGCGTGCAAGCTCTATCGCCGGCCGAGCAATCGCTCATCGTCGGCCGCATCAACGCGGTCGCACGCGGTCTGCCCAACCTGTCGCGCGAGGATTTCGACGTCGTGCGCAAGGCGCGCTACGGCTTCACCGCGCCGGGAGAAGCTCAGCGCGTGCTGCAGGAGCGTGGCGTCGCGCTCGGCTCGGCGCCCGAGCCATACATCATTGCCGCCGCGTATGATCAGGCAGACCTGCAGGGTCGCAGCAAGTTCTACCTCACCGTCGTCGCCATTACCCTGGGGCTGATGGGCTTCCTTTGGGCGAACTTGCGCGTGCATCCGAAACTGCGCGCCCGCAATGCCGTTGAGACAGTCATCCTCACGGGGCTGGTCCTTGCTTCTACGGTCGCCATTCTGACGACCGTCGGCATCATCTTCTCGATGCTGTTCGAAACGCTGCACTTCTTCGACTTCGTGGAGCCCTGGCGCTTCTTCTTCGGCACGGTGTGGGACCCGCGCTTCTCGGCGGCCGGCAGTTCCGGCGGTGGTGAAGGGCAGTTCGGCATGCTGCCGCTGCTATGGGGCACACTCTATATCTCGGTCGTCGCGCTGTTCGTCGCCGTGCCGGTTGGGCTGTTCGCCGCCATCTACATGTCGGAATACGCCAGCCGCCGCGTGCGCACGGTGGCCAAGCCGCTGCTGGAGATCCTCGCCGGCATCCCCACCATCGTCTACGGCCTTTTCGCGCTGATCACCTTCGGTCCGTTCCTGCGCGATGCGGGCGGCCATCTCAACCTCGACATTTCGGCGACCAGCGTGCTGACCGCCGGCTTCATCATGGGCGTGATGCTCATTCCGTTCGTCTCGTCGCTGTCGGACGACATCATCAACGCCGTGCCGCAGGCGCTGCGTGAGGGCTCCTACGGCCTCGGAGCGACGCAGTCGGAAACGATCAAACGCGTCGTGTTGCCGGCCGCACTGCCGGGCATCGTCGGCGCCATCCTGCTAGCTGCCTCGCGCGCCATCGGCGAGACGATGATCGTCGTGCTGGCCGCGGGTATCGCCGCCAACCTGACACTCAATCCGTTCGAGCCGGTGACCACCATTACCGTGAAGATCGTCAGCCAGCTCACCGGCGACCTCGAGTTCAACTCGCCGCAGACGCTCGTTGCCTTTGCGCTCGGCCTGACGCTGTTTGCCTTCACGCTCTGCCTCAACATCTACGCGCTGTACATCGTGCGCAAATACCGGGAGCAGTACGAATAATGGCTGTCGAAACTGTTTCAGGACCGCTTGGCGGAGTCCTGCCGGGTCCAACCGACCCGGGTGCCGCGACCAGCGCGACGATCAAGCGCTCGATCTCGCGCCGCTACGCCGCCGAGCGCCGCTTTCGCATATATGGCGTCTTGGCCATCCTGTTCGGCCTTGCCTTCCTCGCCGTGCTGTTCGGCTCGATCGTCAAGACCGGCTACACAGCGTTCGTCCAGTCATCCTTTAAGCTCGACGTGTTCATCGACCGCACCGTCGTCGATCCCAGCGGGCAGCACGATCACGACGCGCTGATGAGCGCGGACTACACGCTGCTGGCCAAGAAGGCACTCGCCGCAGCGGTTGGCGCCGAGTCGGCGAGCAAGACGCAGATGCGCGAAGTCGGTGCGCTGCTGTCGCGCGACGTCGACGTCGAGATCCGCAAGGCGGTGCTCGCCGATCCTTCGGTGATCGGCAAGACGGTGCCCATCTGGGTGTTGGCCAGCGGGCGCGTCGACTCGCTCTTGAAGGGGCAGCTCGACCGCAATCTGCCGGCGTCGACGCGCAAACTTTCCGACCAGCAGGTTGCCTGGATCGACAAATCCGTTGCGGCGGGGACGCTGGCAAAGCGCTTCAACACCGGCCTGTTCACCAACGGCGCATCGAGCAACCCGGAGACCGCCGGCATCGGCGTCGCCATGGTCGGCTCACTGTTCATGATGATGACGGTGCTGTTTTTGGCCGTGCCGCTGGGCGTCGCTGCCGCCGTCTACCTCGAGGAATTCGCGCGCAAGAATTTCTGGACCGACCTCATCGAGGTAAACATCAACAATCTGGCGGCCGTGCCGTCGATCGTGTTCGGTCTGCTCGGACTAGCCATCTTTATCAACTTTGCCGGCCTGCCGCGCTCCGCTTCAATCGTCGGCGGACTCGTGCTGACATTGATGACGCTGCCGACCATCATCATCGCGACGCGCGCAGCCATCGGCGCCGTGCCGCCGTCGATCCGCGAAGCGGCTCTTGGCGTCGGTGCCTCCAAGATGCAGACCATCACCCACCACGTGGTGCCGCTGGCGATGCCAGGCATTCTCACCGGTACAATCATCGGCCTCGCCAAAGCCCTGGGCGAGACGGCGCCGCTGCTGATGATCGGCATGGTGGCCTTCGTCGTCGAATACCCGACATCGCCGATGGCGCCGTCGACTGCCTTGCCCGTGCAGATCTATATGTGGGCCACCTCGGCCGAGCGCGGTTTCGTCGAACGTACGTCGGGCGCCGCCTTGATCCTGCTGGCGGTGCTTATCTGCATGAACCTTTTCGCTGTCATTCTGCGCCGCAAGTACGAGCGGCGGTGGTAGAGTCTCGCTTTCCTTTGGGAGCCCTAGATGCTCAAAATGCCGACCCTAGACGTTCATAGCTTCGTCGCCGACGCGCGCACCGATACCAAGGTCGCCGCCACTGACGTCAATGTCTTCTATGGCGATAAGCAAGCGCTGCAGAACGTTTCGGTGAACATTCCCGACCGCTCGGTGATGTCCTTCATCGGGCCGTCCGGCTGCGGCAAGTCGACGTTCCTGCGCTGCATCAATCGCATGAACGACACGATTCCGAGCGCCAAGGTGACCGGCAAAATCGTCATCGACAACCAGGACATCTACGACAAGAGCCTCGATGTCGTGCAGCTGCGCGCCCGCGTCGGCATGGTGTTCCAGAAGCCGAACCCGTTCCCGAAGTCGATATTCGAGAACGTGTCGTACGGTCCACGCATCCACGGGCTGTGCCACTCCAAGGCCGATCTGGAAGAAATCGTGCACGCGAGCTTGGAGAAGGCGGGGCTACTGAAAGAGGTCAAGGATCGCCTTGACGATGCCGGCACCGGACTTTCCGGCGGCCAGCAGCAACGCCTGTGCATCGCGCGCGCCATCGCGGTGAACCCGGAGGTCATCCTCATGGACGAGCCGTGCTCGGCACTCGACCCGATCGCCACGGCACGCATCGAGGAGCTGATTGACGAGCTGCGCCAGAACTACTGCATCATCATCGTGACGCACTCCATGCAGCAGGCGGCACGCGTGTCACAGCGCACCGCTTTCTTCCATCTCGGCAAGCTGGTCGAGGAAGGCGCCACGGCCGAGATATTCACCAATCCCACGGACAAGCGCACCCAGGATTACATCACAGGACGGTTCGGCTGATGATGCTGCGCTCCCTACTTCCATTTGGCCGCCCGGCGGCCCCCGCCGCCCCAGCAGCCCCTGCAGTCCGTCCCGCACGTCCGCCAGGAGAGCCTTCCATGAATGAGCACACGGTAAAATCCTACGAGGAAGAGCTTGCTCTGCTCGACAAGAAGATCGCCCAGATGGGCGGCCTCGCTGAACAGCTGCTCGGGCAGTCGCTGGGCGCGCTCGAACGCCGCGACCCGAAGCTCGCCGAGGACGTCGTGCAGTCCGACAAGGCGATCGACAACCTCGAGCGCGAGATCGAAGAGCAGGTCATCTCCATGGTCGCACGCCGTCAGCCGATGGCCGACGACCTGCGTCACATCATGGGCGCACTGCGCATCACGACGGACCTGGAGCGCATCGGCGATCTCGCCAAGAACATCGCCAAGCGCGCTCTCGCCATCGCCGATGAATCGCACCCCAAGCCGTTGATGTCGGGCATCCGCCACATGGTGGAGTTGGCGCTGCATCAGCTGAAAGAGGTGCTCGACGCCTACGCCGAGCGCGATGCCGACAAGGCGCTAGCCGTCTGGCGCAACGATGCGCAGATCGACGCGATGTACAACTCCCTGTTCCGCGAGCTGCTGACCTACATGATGGAGGATCCGCGCAACATCGGCATCTCCACGCATCTGTTGTTCGGCGCCAAGAATGTTGAGCGCGTCGGCGATCACACGACCAACATCGCCGAGACGGTCCACTTCCTGGTGCGCGGCTTCAACATTGCCGACGACCGCCCCAAGGACGATCAGACCAGTTCGACGCTGATCTCCGGAAATTGATGAAGAGGAGGCAGGGCGATCGGAATGTCGGCTAAGGTTCTCATCGTCGAGGACGAAGCGCCGCTCGCGGAGATGCTGCGCTACAATCTCGAAGCGGAGGGCTTCCGGGTCACGCATGCGGAGACCGGAGAGGAAGCGCTTATTCTTCTTGAGGAGGAGCGCCCGGATCTCGTCGTGCTCGACTGGATGCTGCCGGGCGTGTCGGGCATCGAGCTGTGCCGGCGCCTGCGCTCCAAATCGGACTCACGCAACGTATCGATCCTCATGTTGACGGCGCGTGGAGAGGAGAGCGACCGCATCCGCGGTTTGTCGACCGGCGCCGACGACTACGTCGTCAAGCCGTTCTCGCTGCCCGAGCTGATGGCACGCGTCAAAGCCATTCTGCGACGCACCTCGCCCGACCGCGTGGCGGAAGTCTTGAAGATCGCCGATATAGAGCTCGACCGCGCTGCGCATCGCGTCACGCGCGGCTTGCGGCAGGTGCGCCTCGGCCCGACCGAGTTCCGCCTGCTCGAGTTCCTTATGGAAAGCTCCGGGCGCGTCCTGTCGCGCACGCAGCTGCTCGACGGCGTGTGGGGGCGCGACGCCTTCGTCGACGAGCGCACCGTCGACGTGCACATCGGCCGTCTACGCAAGGCGCTGATCCGCGGCAACGAGCGCGACCCGATCCGCACGGTACGCTCGGCCGGCTACGTATTCGGCGATACCTGAGGCAATCTTCGCCCGCCAATAAAAAACGCGCCGGACTTGCGTCCGGCGCGCTGGCTTAGTGCGCTAGTGTCGCGATGACCGCTTCAGGCGGTTTCTTTACGAGGAATGCTGACGTCGAGCGGGCCGGCGACCTCCACGAGCTCGCGCTCGCGGCGGCGGGCTTGCGGGGGCTGGAAGGCGCGGCGGGCGTGGAACTCGCAGTAAGGCAGGCCGGGAACTTTGTTCTTGCCGCAGAAATGGAAGTCCGCCAGCTGCGGGTCGCCGATCGGCCAGCGGCAGCTGCACTCGACCAGCGTCTGAATGGTTTTGCGCTCGGCGAGCGGGATGACGATCTCCTCGACGGCCGGCACATAGGCGTCCGCCTCCGCCTGATAGAGGGCGCGGAAGGCGGGGTTACCGGTAGCCGAGAACCGCGCCTTGGCCATGCGTTTCGACGCCATGCGCGGACGTGCGCGGTGGCTCTTCATGCGCGAGGTGGTGGCGCGGCCCGAGAGACCGAGCCGGTGAACCTTGCCGATCACGGCATTGCGGGTAACGCTGCCGAGCCGGCCGGCGATCTGGCTGGCGCTCAGGCCCTCGCCCCAAAGCTTCTTCAGCAGCTCTACGCGCTCATCCGTCCAAGCCATTAAGTTTCGCTCCCTGAGCATCAGGGGCGCGCGCAAGCTAAGCGCACACCGATTGACAATCGGGACAGACAGCGGACGGCGCGCGGAGCGTTGCGAGCACGCTACGACAAACGCGACGAGCCAAAGTCTGGCCGGTTACGGGACGCTTTACTGGGGTGACGCGAACTGCATGACGCTTGACGAGCGGCGCATATTCGACAGGGCGTCGTGTACGCCGTCGCTACTCAGCGGAGGAACTCGATATCTACGCGAGACCTCGTGCCGCGACAGGACCAAACCTACAACAGGCAGAATTAGGCCTACAAGATCCGATTATCCGGCGACCGGGGCTCCAACGGGACAGGTGGTATATTCGCAACATGCAACAGCCGCGCCCGTTGCTTCTTTGCCCGCCATTGCTGACTCCGATAGCTGTCCCAGGCAACCATCCCCAGATGTCTGTCGGCTATGCCCTTAATTGACAGCGTCATAGCGCGCGCGTATCTACAGCCGTTCCAGGGCCGCCGCGGAGGTGGCCTTTTTTGATTTCAGCGACGCTTCGCTGCACAGGGTGGGCTGACCGATGTCCGCATCCTTGGCGGCCTCGGAACCCTCAACCAAGGCCGCTGCTCATACAACCGGCCCATCGCCGGCCGTTATGGGTACCTATGCGCGCCAGAACCTCGTCTTCGAGCGGGGCGAGGGCGCCTGGCTAATCACGGCCGACGGCGACCGCTACCTCGACTTCGCCTCTGGCATTGCCGTCAACGTGCTTGGGCACGCGCATCCGCGCCTCGTCGCGGCGCTGACCGAGCAGGCCGGCAAGCTCTGGCACACCTCCAACCTCTATCGCGTCGAGGGGCAGGAGCGGCTGGCCGAGCGGCTGGTCGCCGAGACGTTCGCCGACAAGGTGTTCTTCTGCAATTCCGGCGCCGAGGCGTGCGAGGCCGCAATTAAGGCGGCGCGGCGCTATCATTTCGTCTCCGGCAAGCCGGAGCGCTGGCGCATCGTCACCTTCAACGGCTCATTCCACGGGCGGACGCTGGCCACCATCGCCGCCGGCGGCAATGCGAAATATCTGGAAGGCTTCGGTCCTCCAGTCGAAGGCTTCGACCGTGTTCCGTTTGGCGATTTGGCAGCGGTCGAGCAGGCCATCGGGCCGGAGACGGCGGCGATTATGATCGAGCCGGCGCAGGGCGAGGGCGGCATCAACATTGCGGGCACGGAGTTCCTGCAGGCGCTGCGCGCGCTGTGCGACAAGCAGGGCCTGCTGCTCATATTCGACGAGGTCCAGTGCGGCATGGGGCGTTCCGGCAAGCTGTTCGCCTACGAGTGGGCGGGCATCACGCCAGATCTAATGGCCATCGCCAAGGGTATCGGCGGCGGCTTCCCGCTCGGGGCCCTGCTGGCGACGGAAGAGGCTGCGAAGGGCCTGACGCCCGGCACGCACGGCTCGACCTTCGGCGGCAATCCGCTGGCGACGGCCGTCGGGTATGCGGTGCTCGACAGCGTGCTCGAACCGGGCTTCCTCGAGGCCGTGCAGCAGAAGGCGCTGCGCCTGAAGCAAGCGCTTGCCGCCGTCAAGGACGCACATCCCGACCTCGTCGAGGAGGTGCGCGGCCAGGGCCTTCTCACCGGCATCAAGGTGAAGGCGGCGCCAGCCGAGGTCGTCAAGGCGGCGCTCGCCGAAAAGCTGCTTGTCGCCGGGGCCAGCGACAATGTCGTCCGGCTCTTGCCGCCGCTCAATATCGCCGACGACGAGATCGCCGAGGCAACGCAACGCCTGTCGCGCGCGCTCGATCGCGTGGCGGCGTCCGCAAGTTGAAATCCATTTTACGCTCAGCCGGCCGGAGTGCCATGGCCACGAAATCACGCAGTGTTCCACCGCCGAGGCATTTCCTCGATCTCGACGCGCTCGATGCCAAGACCCTGCGCGGTATCATCGACATGGCGCGCGCCATGAAGCGCGCTGGCAAGAAGACGCCGGCCAAGTTCAGGCCGCCGGCGATCGCCGAATCCACGTTGGCGATGATCTTCGAGAAGCCGTCGACACGCACGCGCGTGTCATTCGACGTCGCCATGCGCCAGCTCGGCGGGCAGACGCTATCGCTAAATAACAACGACCTGCAGCTCGGCCGCGGCGAGTCCATTGCCGACACGGCGCGCGTCTTGTCGCGCTACGTTGATGCCATCATGATCCGCGCCAACTCGCACGACACGCTGCTGGATCTCGCCCGCTATGCTACCGTGCCGGTCATCAACGGTCTGACCGACCAGAGCCATCCATGCCAGGTGATGGCCGATATCATGACGTTCGAAGAGCAGAAAGGCCCGATCAAGGGCCATTCAGTCGCCTGGGTCGGAGACGGCAACAACGTCGCCATGTCGTGGATGCACGCCGCCGTCCGCTTCGGCTTCGAATTGCGCGTTGCCTGCCCCGACGAGCTGCGGCCCGCGCAAGAGGCGATCGATTGGGTAAAGCGCGAGAAAGGTGCTGTCTCCTATACCAGCGACGCGGCCAAGGCCGTGCGCGGCGCCGATTGCGTCGTCACCGATACGTGGGTGTCGATGGGCCAGACGGATGGCACCCGCCGCAAGAAGATGCTTGAGCCATACGGCGTTGATGCGCGCCTGATGAGCCAGGCCGCCAAGGGCGCCATATTCATGCATTGCCTCCCCGCCTATCGCGGCAAGGAGGTGACCGAGGACGTCATCGACGGTCCGCAGTCGGTGGTGTTCGACGAGGCGGAAAACCGCCTGCACGCGCAGAAGGCGATCCTCGCCTGGTGCCTCGGGGTTTCCTGATGGCGGAGGCTGGGGCACCGACGCAAGGATTGAAGACGCCGCGCGATGATCTCGTGCTGCCGTTCCGCACCGTGCGCTCGGGCGTCATCGGCCGCTTGGTGCGCCTCGGACCGGCGGTCGATGAGATACTGTCGCATCACGCGGCACCGGCCGCTGTCTCGCAAACCCTGGGCGAAGCGGTCGCGCTGACGGCGATGCTCGGCACGGCGCTGAAGATCGACGGCAAGCTGACCTTGCAGACGAAGACCGACGGCCTGTTGGATTTCCTGGTCGTCAGCTACGAGCCGCCGGGGCGCCTGCGCGCCTACGCGCGCTACGACAAGAAGCGCGTCGGTGCGGACGATGACATCGAGCAGGGAGAGTTGCTCGGCGGCGGGCATCTCGCCATTACCATCGAGCCCGGCGAGGACATGGAGCGCTATCAGGGCATCGTTGCGCTCACCGGCGAGGGCGTCGGCGAGGCAGCCCTCAGCTACTTCCACCAATCCGAGCAGCTTCCGTCCTACGTGCGCCTCGCGGTAGCGCGGCACTACACGGCAGGTGAGAACGGCGCTCCGGGGCAGTGGCGCTGGCGTGCCGGCGGCCTGATGATCCAGCATCTGGCGCGCGCTGGCGGCACGGAGGCGGGCGACGATCAGATCGACGACGACGAGTTGCCCGATGAAGAAGACGACGATTGGGAGCGCACGCGCATCCTCGCGGCGAGCGTCGAGGATCACGAGTTGCTCGATCCGACGCTGCCGCCCGACCGGCTGCTCTATCGCCTCTTCCACGAGGAAGGCGTACGTGCCTTCCCGGCGGCGCCAATCGAGGCCTACTGCCGCTGCTCGCGCGAGCGCGTCGAGGCGTTTCTGCGTAGCTTTGGGGCCAAGGAGCTCACCGATATGTGCGAGCCCGACGGCTCGATCAGCGTCACGTGCGAGTTCTGCACCAAGACATATCGCTTCGCGCCCGACGAGATCGCGTAGCGGCGCCTACTTCAGCGTTTTCAGATAGTTGACGATCTTGTCGCGTTCCGAAGCGTCAGCGATGCCACCGTAAGGCTGCATTTTGTTGCCGTTGACGACCTGGCTGGGATCGCTGATGAACTTGTCGAGTGTCGCTTCGTCCCAAGTGACTCCCGAACCCTTCATGGCCGGCGAGAACGCAAAGCCCTCGACCGAGCCGGCCTTGCGCCCGACGACGCCATGCAGCGTCGGTCCCAAGCGGTTGTCGCCCGGCTTGAAGGAATGACAGGTGCGGCAGGCGTTATTGTAGGCGACCTGTCCTGCGTCGCTCTCCTCCTGCGCCGCCGCGACTGGCGCCAAACTTGCGAGCAAAGACAAGACGCTAAAAGTAGTGGCGCGTAATGCGGGCCGGTTCACAGCGAGCCTCCATTTTTGCCGACTTAATCCAATGTGGACATAAGTCGGCGCGCTTGCCGAAAGTTCCCGGCAACACGGGGCTGCGCGATGAAGAAGACGTGATGTGGCGCGTTCAGCGAACGGCCGACGCGTGCTCGGCCCAGTCACCGAGCCGGGAAAGAAATGCACTGCACTTGTCGATCTGATTCTTGGCGATCCACTCGTCGGCGGTGTGCGCCTGCGTGATGTCGCCGGGGCCAATGACGACGGCGGGCGAGCCGGCGACCTGGAACAGGCCGGCTTCGGTGGCGTACGAAACGGCGTGCGTCTCGTTCTGGCCAGCCAGGTTGAGCGCCAGTGCCACCACCTCAGAGCTCGATCCGGCCGAGAACGGCGGCACCTGATTGGCGATGCCGATATCGATCGACGCTTCCGGCGCCACCTTGCGCATTTCCGGCAGGCACACGTTGGCGGCGAAGGCGTGGATGCGCCGGTCGATGGCGGCGATGTCGACGCCGGGAATGGCGCGCACGTCGAAGTCCATGCGGCACGACACCGGCACGATGTTGGTCGCCGTGCCGCCGTCGATGCGCGTCACCTGCAAAGTGGCGTAGGGCGGATCGAAGCGCGGATCCTGCGGGCGCAGCCTCAACTCGTGCTCGATGTCCGACAGCTCGCGCAGCAGTTTGCCGGCGACAGCGATGGCGTTGACGCCGAGCGGTGCCATGCTCGAGTGCGCGGCGCGGCCCTTGATGTCGACGTGCCAGCGCACAGGGCCTTTGTGGCTGTCGACGACGGTCATCGAGGTCGGCTCACCCACCAGCACCATGCGCGGCTTGACGAGGCGGCGGCCGAACTCGGCGATCATCGGGCGCACGCCGAGGCAGCCGATTTCCTCGTCGTACGAGAAAGCGAGGTGGATCGGCACGGCGAGCTGACGCTCGCGATAGTCCGGTACGGCAGCCAGGACGCAGGCGAGGAAGCCCTTCATGTCGGCGGTGCCGCGTCCATAGAGCCTGCCGCCGCGCTCGGTGACGATGAATGGATCCGAGGTCCACCGCTGGCCGTCGACCGGCACGACGTCCGTATGTCCGGAGAGGGCGATGCCTGGCACGGAGGGGGGACCGACGGTGGCGTATAGGCTGGCCTTCTCGCCGTCGGCGGTCGGCACGATCTGGCTGACGACGCCGTGCTGGAGCAGATAGTCCTCGACGAAACGGATGAGCTGGAGGTTCGACTTGTGGCTCGTCGTGTCGAAGCTGACGAGCCGCCCCAGCAGCTCCGTTGCGGAGTAGTTCGGTCCCTTCATCGGCGGCTCACTAGTGTCCCGCTTCCGAAGTTCGCCAATACCTCGATGCTAGGGTCCCGAGCGAACTTCGGAAGCAAAAGGGACACTAGAACCATAGCTTTGCTAGCGTGATTCAGATCGAGAAATTCACTCCGAATCATGCAGCGGTTGTTGGCAAATTTCTCGATCATCACGCTAGTTCATGCTGCGCACGACGAACGGGCTGTCGAGCGAGAAGGCGGGGATGGCGACATCGAACAGCTCGCCCTTTTCGTCGGTCATCTGGTAGCTGCCGACCATGATGCCAGATGGGGTGCGCAACGGGCAGCCCGAGGTGTAGCTGAACGAGGCGCCTGGCAGGATCACCGGCGTCTCGCCGACGACACCCGGTCCGCGCACCTCCTGCGTCTGGCCGGCGCCGTCGGTGATGCGCCAGATGCGCGAGCGCAGCTGCACCGTCTCCTCGCTCTCGTTGGCGATGTCGATGGTGTAGGCCCAAAAGAATTCGCTCTCCTCCGGGGACGACTGGTCCTCCAGGTATTGGGGGGTGACGCGGATGCGGATGCCGCGGGTCACAGCTTCGTACATGCGCCTAGTGCCCCGATTCCGAAGTTCGACAGAGATTGCGGCCGGGACTGGGAGCGAACTTCGGAATCATAGGGGGCACTAGAAGCCTAGGTTCCCTAGTGTGATTCAGATCGAGAAATTCGCTCGATACCTCGCCGCTGACGTTCGCGAATTTCTCGATCATCACACTAGTGCTCCATACGCCGACGACGCGGCGCGACGGCGCGGATTCTAAGCCTGCCGCGCGCCGGGTCAACGCCGGGCAACAGCGTCATCAACCCCCAGTTAACCGC
>DATBSP010000145.1:0-3997 GCA_036559705.1 Hyphomicrobium sp. | reverse complement strand
GCTCGATCAGCGGCAGAGTCCCTTTGCCGATCGAGCCGAAGCCGATCATCACGATGGGCCCGTCAATGCGGGCATGCACTGGCCATTTGGGCATCGTCAGTGTGTCTCCAAAGAGGTCGGTCATATCCGTGCCGGAGCGCGAACGGAATAGCAGTCGGGCAAAAGCCCGTCCGGCGTCCACGGTATTCTGCCGCTGATTAGGCTGCCGAGGCAGCGCTTGCGGGCTGGAGAGGCGGGCCGGCAGCGCGCAAGAGCCCGTGCGCCCCGTCGAGCGCTCCCGGCACCAGCTCAAGGCCGAGCAGGCGCTGGCGTTCGAAAGGACCGGGCATACGCAAGGCTGCAGTCTTGGCGGCGGAGAAACCGAAGCGGCCGTAGTAGGGCGCGTCGCCGACGAGGATGACCGCGCGGTGACCCTGCCGGCGCGCCACGCTGAGGGCACGACGGACTAGCGCCGCGCCGATCCCGCGTTTGCGGCAATCGGAGGCGACGGCGACCGGGCCGAGCAGCAGAGCCGGCTTGCCGGTGCTGCTGACGATGTCCCAAAGCCTAGCCGTGCCGACGACGCGCTTGCCGTCTATCGCTACGAAAGCGAGCCCGTCGGCTGCCGACCGTCCGTCGCGCAGCCTCTGCGAGCTCTTGCGCCAACGTTGGCCACCGAAGGCATCGTCCAGCAGCGCTTCGCGCGCCGCAACGTCGGGAGGCCGTTCTTTCCTGATCGAGATCATCTTACTTCGTGCTCCTGCCCCGGCGCGCAGCGACGCGCGCTCAAAGGGGGGCGCTGTTCGGGAGTGGGAGGGGCCGGCCCAGCCGGCCCCGGCGATGTCAGATGTGATAGGTCTTCAGCGGCGAGAAGCCGTTGAACGCCACCGAGGAGTAGGTCGCCGTATAGGCGCCGGTCCCCTCGATCAACACCTTGTCACCGATTTCGAGGCTGACCGGGAGCATGTAGGGCTCCTTCTCGTACAGCACGTCGGCGGAGTCGCAGGTCGGCCCCGCCAGCACGCAAGGTGCCAGCGCGTCGCCGTCCCGCGGGGTGCGGATCGGATAGCGGATCGACTCGTCCATGGTTTCGGCGAGACCGCCGAATTTGCCGATGTCGAGATAGACCCAGCGGACATCGTCCTCTTCGCTCTTCTTGGAGACGAGGACAACCTCGGCTTCGATGGTGCCCGCATTGCCGACCAGGCCACGGCCCGGCTCGATGATGGTCTCCGGAATCCGGTTGCCGAAGTGCTTGCGCAGCGCCTTGAAGATCGCGTTTCCGTAGGTTTTCACGGAAGGCACGTTCTTCAGGTACTTGGTCGGGAAGCCACCGCCCAGGTTGACCATCGTCAGGTTCATGCCGCGCTCGCCGCATTCCTTGAATACGGCCGCTGCCGAAGCAAGAGCACGGTCCCAGGCGTGCTGGTTGCGCTGTTGGGAACCCACATGGAACGAGATGCCGCACGGCTCGAGGCCGGCCTTGAGGGCGTGCTCGAGCACGTCTGCGGCCATTGCAGGTTCGCAGCCGAACTTGCGTGACAAGGGCCAATCCGCCCCGACGCAATCGGACAGAATGCGGCAGAAGACCCGGCTGCCGGGCGCGGCCCGGGCGATCTTCTCGACTTCCGCCTTGCAGTCGACCGCATAGAGGCGGACGCCGAGCGCGTAGGCGCGCGCAATGTCGCGCTCCTTCTTAATGGTGTTGCCATAGCTGATGCGATCCGGCGTGGCGCCGGTTGCCAGCACCATCTCGATCTCGGGGATTGAGGCGGTATCGAAGCAGGAGCCAAGCTTGGCCAGCAGCGCCAGAACCTCTGGCGCCGGATTGGCCTTCACGGCATAGAACACCCGCGTGTCAGGCAGGGCCTTGGCAAAGGCAGTGTAGTTGTCGCGAACCACGTCAAGGTCGACGACGAGGCAAGGGCCTTCGTCGTTACGCTTACGTAGGAACTCGCGGATGCGCTCGGTCATTGGCGCTATTCCCCACGGCTGACGGAGCTATCAAGCTCCGAAATGCTGCGGTCAACGAATGCAAGCGTCTGCGCGCGATGGGGACGCGCCAACGCTACACACGTCGTCTCCCGCTCAACTGCCTTGGATTGGATGGGGGGATCCCCGTCCGCACGGCCGGCAAAGATGAACAAGCCTCTTCGGTGACCCGCGCCGGTGGTGGAGGCCGGCAGAGACCAAGGAAGCCCGATCGTCGTTGCTTTAAGCCGCGTCCCCTGCTGAGAGCAGAGTGTGCTGGTTTCGCCTCCAGCTGCCGGTCAGATTTCTTGGAGAGGTTTTGGCTTCTCTCTCCAGGCGGCTGGCGGGCCTCTTGTCCCGCTACCTACCGACCGACACACGGCCACAGGCACGTGCGAAATTGGGCACAACGGAGATAAGTAATTTTGCCGAGTCATGCAAGCGAATTAGTTCGCTGCATCAAAAAACTTTCTTAACTTTTTCTTTCGGAGCCTGACGACGTCTCGCTCAGTCTCGGGCAGTGAACGGTTCGATGTGGTGCGCGGCGCGGATAAACTGCGCCATGACGGCGAGGCCGCAGAGCACGAACACCACGTCGAGCACGCGCGCTCCGACGCCTCCGAGATCAAACAAGGTGGCGATCGCCCACGAGCCGGCGAAGGCCGCGCCGAACACCTCAGCGCCGATCAGGATGGCTGCGCTGATCACGGTGATGACGTTAAGCCAAACGATGCGCCGATTCTGGGCCATGGGAGCCTCCGTTACGGGCCGCAATGTCCTCGAATCTGGCCGCCGGATCAAGTCCATAGCGCCGGTCGGACCATGGACCGTTTTTGATCTTGCTCATGGCGGCGGAGGCCAGTTGGTAAAAGGTTAACGCATGGACACTGTCAGAGCGCTCAAGGTTGCCCGGCCCTTTCTCGCCGGTCTCGCCGCCACCGGTCTGCTGGCGGGCATTATCGCAAAGGTCGCCGGGCGGGACGCTGCGGCAGCCGCCATCTGGGCGGCGGCGACGTTGCCGGTGTTGCTGGCGCTACTGGTCGAAATTGTGACCAGTCTGCGGCGAGGAGAGATCGGCCTCGATATCGTCGCCGGACTTTCGATGGCCGCGGCGCTGACTTTCGGAGAGAACCTGGCGGCAGCCATCGTGGCGTTGATGTATGCGGGGGGCCAGTATCTCGAGGCCTATGCCGAAAGGACCGCCCGGCGGGAGATGACGGCGTTGCTGTCACGGGTGCCGCGCACGGCGATCCGTCATCGCGACGGGCAACTTGAAGAGGTCGCTGTCGACATCGTCTCACCCGGCGACCGGCTACTCATACGACAGGGAGATGTAGTGCCAGTTGATGGCACCGTAGCCGAAGGTGTCGGTGTACTCGACCAGTCCGCTCTGACGGGCGAACCGCTCCCGGTCAAGGTGGAGCCGGGCGAGCCCGTCCTCAGCGGCTCCACGAATGCCGGCGAAGCGTTCGATATGATTACCGCCCGGCCTGCGGCCGAGAGCACCTATGCCGGGATCGTCAGGCTGGTCGAAGATGCGCAACGGTCGCGGGCGCCGATGTCGCGTCTGGCCGACCGTTATGCAATCGTCTTTCTGGTGCTCACCGTAGTGCTTGCCGGCGCCGCCTGGTGGCTCAGCGGCGACCCGATCCGGGCCGTCGCGGTGCTGGTGGTGGCAACGCCTTGTCCACTGATCCTGGCGGTTCCGGTTGCCATCATCTCCGGACTTTCGCGAGCCGCCAAGTTCGGCATCCTGATCAAAGGCGGCAAGGCCATCGAAACGCTGGCACGAGTACGCACGGTGGTCATCGACAAGACCGGAACTCTCACGATCGGCCAGGCAAGACTCATTGCCACGCATGCGGATGGAGGCGTCACCGCGAGCGAAGTCTTGCGCATCGCGGCCTCCCTCGATCAGGCATCGAAGCACGTGATCGCGCAGACGATCGTCGACGAGGCCCGAAAAAAGGGATTGCAGCTGGCTGTGCCCACCGAGGTCGTGGAAACACCGGGCGAGGGTGTTGTAGGCCGGGTCGACGGCCGCAGC
>DATBSP010000144.1:0-52755 GCA_036559705.1 Hyphomicrobium sp. | reverse complement strand
CGCGCTCGAAGTCATCATGTGCACGCTGCACTCGGGCGGCAAGTTCGACGGCAAGGCGTACAACACCTCGGGCGGTCTGCACGGCGTCGGCGTGTCGGTGGTCAACGCGCTGTCCGACGTTTGCGAGGTCGAGGTGGCGCGGTCCCAGCAGCTCTACCGCATGGATTTCGCGCGCGGCGAGCCGACCACCAAGCTACAGAAACTCGGCCCGGTGATGAACCGGCGCGGCACCAAGGTGCGCTTCAAGCCCGACGAGAAGATCTTCGGCAAGGGCTGCGCCTTCAAGCCGGCGCGCCTCATGAAGATGGCCCGTTCCAAGGCGTACCTGTTCGGCGGCGTCGAAATCCGCTGGACGTGCGATGCCTCGCTGATCGACGACGACACCCCGACATCGGCGACGTTCCGCTTCCCCGGCGGCCTCGCCGACTACCTGACGAGCGAGATTGCCGGCCGCACCATGGTCACGAAGGATATCTTCGCCGGCCGCACCAAAGGCGAGAACGGTCATGGGTCGGTGGAATGGGCCATCGCCTGGATCGCCGACGACGACGGCTTCACGCGCTCCTACTGCAACACCATCCCGACGCCCGACGGCGGCACGCACGAAGCGGGCCTGCGCACGGCGCTGTCGAAGGGCCTACGCGCCTACGGCGAGCTAACCAGCAATCGCCGCGCCGCGCAGGTCACTGCCGACGACGTGATGGGCACGTCGGCGGCCATGCTGTCGGTGTTCATCCGCGAGCCCGAATTCCAGGGCCAGACCAAAGACCGCCTCGCCACACAGGAAGCGGCGCGCATTGTCGAAAGCACGGTGCGCGATGCCTTCGACCACTGGCTGGCCGACAGCCCGCAACAGGCGACGAAGCTGCTCGAATGGTCGATCGACCAGGCTGAGGAGCGCCTGAAGCGCAAGCGCGATAAGGAGATCGGGCGCCAGTCGGCGACGCGCAAGCTGCGCCTGCCCGGCAAGCTCGCGGATTGCACCATTCAAACGGCGGCGGGCACCGAAATCTTCATCGTCGAAGGCGATTCTGCCGGCGGCTCCGCCAAGAGCGCGCGCACGCGTGAGACGCAGGCCATCCTGCCCCTGCGCGGCAAGATCCTCAACGTCGCCAACGCGTCGTCCGCCAAGCTGTCCCAGAATCAGCTGCTCGCCGATCTCATCCTGGCGCTCGGCGTCGGGACCGGCACCAAGTACAACGACGCCGACCTGCGCTACGAGCGCGTCATCGTCATGACCGACGCCGATGTCGACGGCGCGCACATCGCCTCGCTGCTAATCACCTTCTTCTATCAGGAGATGCCGGCGCTGATCGAGAACGGTCACCTGTTCCTCGCCGTGCCGCCGCTCTTCAAGATCACGCACGGTGCCAAGTCGGTCTACGCGCGCGACCTCAAGCACCGCGACGAACTGATCGCGCGCGAGTTCAAGCCGGGCGCCAGGGTCGACATCAGTCGCTTCAAGGGCCTCGGCGAGATGAACGCGAGCCAGCTCAAAGAGACGACAATGGACCCGAAGCGCCGCACGCTCTTGCGTGTCGAGATCGGCGACGGCGACCGCTCGGAGATCGGCGAGGCGGTCAACGCTCTCATGGGCTCGAAGCCCGAGGCGCGCTTCCGCTTTATCCAGGACCGCGCCGCCTTCGCCCACGACCTGGATATCTGAGCAGGTCGCGAGCCCGCCGGCGCAGGCACGCAGACGGGAACTTGCGATCAGGGGAATCTTTCCAGCTCTTCGGCAAGGCGCTCGAACAGCGCCGTGCATCCATGCTCGCGGCCAGGGATTGAATCCGCGCTGTCGAAATAGGCGCCCTGCTCCGTGTAGGTCACACGGGTGCCCTTGCCGTCGGGAAAGAACTCCATCGTGGCCAGCGACACGGACAGCGGCTTACCGCCAATCGTCATGCGGTAGGTGATGACGATGCGACGGTTGTCAATGATGTCCTGATACTGCGTGTCGTTGGTGATCTCCGGGCCGCCGCGGAAGGAAAAGCGCGACGTCTCGCTGCCGCCGACGCGAAAGTCGACGTCGAACTGAAACACTTTCCAGGCTACGCCTTCCGCGAACCAGCGGCGCTTCTTCAACGGGTCGCGAAACGCGTTGAACACGCGCTCGGGCGAAGCGGGATAAGTGCGCTCAATCGAGAACGAACCATGCGCGACGAACGGCCCTTCGGCCAACGCGACGACGGTCGACTTGCTGTTCGGCATATTCCTACTCCTTTGCGCGACGACGACGTTGTTTCTTGAGTTTCGCGATGTTGGACGCGCGTGCGGGCGTAGCCGCTTGTTCCGCCGCCGCTGCCCCTTCCGCGAGCAGAGCTCCGAGGCGATCGAAGCGCCGCTCCATCAGCATCCGACGTGCAGCGATCCAGTCGGCGAGCGGCGCAAAACCGCCCTGCTCCAGCCGGCACATGCGCACGCGGCCGATCTTCTCGCTGCGTACGAAACCGCTGGCCTCCAGCACCTGCAAGTGCTGCACGACGGCGGCGAGCGTCATGGCGAACGGTTTGGCGAGATCGCTGACGCTGGCTGGACCGTGCGTCAGCCGCTCAATGAGCGCGCGGCGCGTCGGTTCGGCAAGGGCGCGAAAGCTGTCATCGATGGGCGAATGCTTAAGCATTGCCTTTAGTATTCTCGATGCTCCAGATTGTCAAGTGGCGACTAAAGTGTCAGCGTTGAGTTGAAGGACATCGGCGCCAGCGACGTGAGCTTGCCGCACTGATCGTGTAAGAAGTCGAGTTCCAAAAAGAGGGAGCAGCCGATGAGCCATGTGCGCGTATTGGTGGGGACACGTAAGGGCGCGTTCATCCTGAGCGCGGACGGGGCTCGCGAAACCTGGACAGTCGACGGACCGCACTTCCCGGGTTGGGAAATCTATCACGTGAAGGGTTCCCCGGTGGACCCGGATCGCATCTATGCGTCCCAATCGAGCGGCTGGTTCGGTCAGCAGATTCAGTGTTCCCGGGACGGCGGCAAATCCTGGGAGGCCGCCGGCAACAAGTTCACCTATGAAGGCGATGCCGGCACGCACCAGTGGTACGACGGAACTCCGCACCCATGGGAGTTCAAGCGCGTCTGGCACCTCGAGCCCTCGCTTACCGATTCCGACACCGTCTACGCCGGCGTCGAGGATGCGGCGCTGTTCCGCACGACCGACGGCGGGCAAACCTGGTCGGAACTTGCCGGCCTGCGCGCTCATGGGTCGGGGCCTCGCTGGCAACCCGGGGCGGGTGGCATGTGCCTGCACACCATTCTCCTCGACCCGGCCGATCCCAACCGGATCTTCATTGCCATCTCGGCGGCCGGCGCATTCCGGACCGACGACGGCGGCAAAACGTGGCGGGCGATCAATCGCGGGCTGCGATCTGAGTATATCCCCGACCCGAACGCCGAGGTCGGCCACTGCGTGCATCGCATCACGATGCATCCCTCGCGTCCGAATGTGCTGTTCATGCAAAAACATTGGGACGTCATGCGCAGCGACGACGCCGGCGAGTCCTGGCGCGAGGTGAGCGGCAACTTACCGACGGACTTTGGCTTCGTGATTGATGTGCACGCGCACGAACCGGAAACGATCTATGTAGTCCCGATAAAGAGCGACGCGGAGCATTATCCGCCTGACGGTAAACTGCGTGTTTATCGCAGCCGCACCGGCGGCGACGAGTGGGAGGCCCTGACCCAGGGGCTCCCGCAATCCAACTGCTACGTCAACGTTCTGCGTGACGCGATGGCCATCGACAAGCTCGACGAGTGCGGTGTGTATTTTGGCACGACGGGGGGACAGATCTACGCGTCGAGCGATGCCGGCAACAACTGGGACACCATCGTTCGAGATCTTCCGGCCGTGCTTTCCGTTGAGGTGCAGACCCTATCATGATCCGTGTCGTTCTCCCTTCGCATTTGCGGATGCATGCCGGCATCAATAGCGAGGTGACGCTCACGGTCGAGGGCGCCGTTACCCAGCGATCCGTCCTCGATGCGCTTGAGACGCGCTACCCGGTGCTGCGCGGCGCTATTCGCGACTACGCCACGCAGCGTCGCCGACCGTTCTTGCGGTTTTTTGCCTGCCAGACCGACATCTCATTGGAGCCGCCGGATAGCCCGCTTCCGGACGCGGTGGCCCTCGGGGCGCAGCCGTTGCTGATCGTAGCTGCCATCGCCGGCGGGTAAGCAACGAGCATTTACGAGCTTCCGGCTCGGACAGACCTACTCGATCGAACGTCACGTCGCTCAAGTTGCGACGCCGTGCCGGGTGATGGTCGCGGCCGATGAGCGCCCGGCCTCGAGCACGGCGGCGGGTGCGGTTTCCGGTGTGCCGCTGTCGAATGGGGCTCGGGCGATGCGGTTTCTTCGCAGCACCAGTAACCACAACGGGCCCTATGCCGGGCAGAATGACCGGCTGGCGCCTTAAATCGCACCAACCGATCCCGCAAAAAGCCGCATCGCGGGATACCACTAGGTAGCTAGTGAATTGAACCGCTTGACCGTCGACATAAATTGTATAGGCAGCCGGCTAGACCTGCTCTAAACGCTCGATTCCTCTGACGCCTGGATTGCGTTCGGATCCATCCGCGCTAATCGGAGTTTAGGATTCTCATGTTAAGACAGTGGTTAGGGCATTGTAAGGGTTATACTCATGGTCACTGAACGGGCGGTCCGTCGCCCCCTCCTCCCAGCCGCCCTGATGGCAATCGCCGCGGTGACCTTCGCCGGCCCCGCGGATGCGCGCAGGGACCGCTACTATTCCGAGTATTCCGAGCCCGAGGCGGAGGCCGACTCCGAGGCCGCGCTGCCGAAACTCAACCGCCCCGCCGGCGGGCAACCGCGGCTCGCGATCGTGTCCCTGGGCGACCAGCGAGTCACGATCTATGATGCCAATGGCCAGATCATGCAGGGCCCCATCTCCAGTGGCGCCACCCCCAATGACACGCCCCCGGGCATCTACGCCATTCTGCAGAAGAACCGTGAGCACTACTCCAATCGTTACGACGACGCCCGGATGCCCTTCATGCAGCGCATTACCTGGAACGGCATGGCGCTACACGGCGGTGTCCTGCCAGGCTATCCGGCTTCGCACGGCTGCATACGCCTGCGCGAGGACTTTGCCAACCAGCTGTTCGACATGACGAAGCTCGGCTTGCGCGTCATCGTCTCGCGCAACAACATGGCGCCGTCGGATATCGCGCATCCGCTGCTGTTCAAGCCGACGCCGTTCCGTGACAACGTCGCGGTATTGAGCGCCGCTGTTGCAACTGTTCCGACCCCATCAGAGGATGGCAACGACACGCGTTATGACGGCGGCGGTCAGAACGATCCGCCAGAGCTCGCAACCCGCACTGCGGCTCTGCAAGCCATCGTTGCGGCCAAGTCGGCTGAGGCGCGGGAGTTAGAAGGCAAAGCCGACGCCGCACGCCTTCTTGCCAAGCAGAAAACGCGTGAGAGCGCGCGCGCGGCCAAGGCCGTGCGCACCGCCGAGAACGTGTACAAGAACGCCGTTGAATGGCTGGCCGACGCCGAGCGTGATTTGACGCGCGCCAAGAAGCCTTCGGCCGTCACCCGAGCCGAGGAGCAGAAAGCAAAGGCGACCGCCAAGATCGCCGAAACGAAAGCAAAGCTCGAGGCCGTCAAGGCCGAGACCCAGCCGGCCCTCGAAGAGGCAGCGCGCGCTACCGAAGCGGCAAAGGCGGCGGAGGCAGAGAAGGCCACCGCGGCCGCTGCCGCGCGTGATGCCGAGCGCAAGCTGTCGCCGGTCTCAGTGTTCGTCAGCCTAAAGGCCAAGAAGCTCTATATCCGCCAGGCCATGGAGCAGATCTACGAGGGCGACGTCACCATTCGCGACCCCGAGACACCCATCGGTACGCACATCTTCACCGCCGTCGACTATCAGCCGGGCGGGCGTGACATGCGCTGGAACGTCGTCTCGATTGCCGGCCGTCAGCCGGGCGAGCCCGAAAAGAGCAGCGGTATGAACAGTAACCGCCGCGACGCCTCTATCGAGGCGATCCCGACCGATGCCGCGGCCGCCAAGGCTGCACTCGACCGCGTCGACATTCCGCGGGAGACGGCCCAGCGCATCTCCGAACTCGTCCTGCCCGGCTCCTCGCTGATCGTCTCGGACGAGGCCGCCCACAAGGAGACCAACAAGGCCACCGACTTCATCGTGCTGATCAGCGGCGAGCCGCAGGGCGGCATCATTCTGCGGCCCAAGCCCCGTCCCGAATACTACGACGACTTCTACGGTGGCGGCTTTGGCTGGGGCTACGACAACCGGGGTTACGGTGGCTACGACAATCGCCGCCGCCGTCGCGGAGGCGCTCCTTATGGCCCCTTCGGCGGGCCCTTCAAGTGGTGGTAAGGCGAGCGCTTAGCCGCGTGACCTGAATAAGAGATCGGGAGCAAAACGCCGCTCCCGATTTTTTTTTACGCGCGCCCTCTGGCGCCCATGTCAGCCACGAGTTCGCCGAGCTGATCGAGGCCCGAGTTGGTGCCTTGCTCGAAGCCGCGCGACATGTGCGACTTACACATGGCAATCGAGTCAAACAGCGTGTGAATGCTCAGCGTCGTCTTGCCGTCTTTCTCGTCGAAGGTGACGGTGACCAGCATGCGGCCCGCGCCCTTCGTCTCGAAGCCGTTGTCGTAGACGATCTTCCGATTGGGAATGATCTCGCGATATTGCCCGCCGAAGGGCGTGTTCTGCTTGCCACTCGGCCCCGTCATGGCGAAGCGGAAGCTGCCGCCGACGCGGAAATCCATCTCGCACCGTGTCACCGGCCAGCCCTTCGGGCCGAACCACTTCCTGATGTGCTCAGGCTTGCTATAGGCCTCGAACAGCAACCGCGCAGGCGCATCGTAGACGCGCGTGATGGTGACCTCGCGCTCGCTTTCCGGCTCATTTGCCACGGCGCTTGCCTTCATGACGCTTCTCCTTTCGCTTCATCACTTTCACATAGTCGTCGAGGCGATCGAGGCTCTCGGCCCAGAACCGCTCGTAGTCACCGAGCCAGCCGGCAGCTTCTGCCAGCGGCGATGCGTTGAGGCGCACGGGGCGGAACTGAGCGGTGCGGCCGCGCGACACGAGGCCAGCGCTTTCGAGCACCTTCAGATGTTTGGAGATGGTTGGCTGGCTGAAGCCGAAGGGGGCGACGAGTTCGTTGACCGTTGCTTCGCCGCCGGCAAGGCGCGCTAGGATGGCGCGGCGCGTCGGGTCGGCGAGCGCTGCGAACACGCGATCGAGATTTTCGTGACCGGCGACAACCTGCATTGTTAGATGCCTCATTAGCTATATAGCTGTACTGCTATATGCCAATCAGGCTATGCGGTCAAGGGTGTAGAAACGGCAGGAGGCTGCGCCGCAGTCTCCACGACTGCGGCGCCGGGACCCACTGAGTTCAGAGGTTAACTCTTGTGCCGCAGCGAGGCCTCGACCTCGCGCGCGATGCCGGCCGCATCGGCAATGTCGGCATACTCGATGGCGGCGTTGTCGACGTAGGCGCCTTCGAACCGCTTCGGCGCGTGTGCTTCACCCAGCACGCCCATCGCCGTCGGCCGGCCGGTGGCGTTGTCATCGTCGCCGAAGTACCCCTCAACCACGACGCCCTTCTTGCGGTACTCGCGATCGCGCAGCATGATCTTGTGCAGCTGCTTCAAATTGTAGTGCGGCACCGACGCCATCAGGTGCTGCGGCAGGTGGTAGTCCATGCCCCACGGGAACACCGCATAGCGCACCAGCGGACCGACCAGGAACACGCGCGTGTTGGTATAACGCCCGCGATCGGCGTTGCCGTGCTGCACCCATTGGCGCAGGATCATGAACAGGGGGAAAGCGGTGAACACGGGCACCAACCACAGCAAGCCGAAGTACGCCCACGCTGGTCCCCAGCCGGCCAGTTGCACGGCCGATAGCGCGCCGTAGAGCAGCGCAAGGTATGTCACCCGCCCTATGGCGGTCTGCCGCAGCGGGATGACCGGTGCCAGGCGCGTGCGCGGAAAGCTGTCCTCCGGCAGCTTCGCCAGAATTGTGACTATCGCCACCCACATGAGCGGGAGAATGATAACGACCGCCAGCGCATAGCCCATGGCGGTCAGCGGGATGATCACCAACGGAGCGCTGACGGCGAACACGATGCCCGCACGCAGCGAACGTATGGTGCCCGGCCGTTCGGGATCGGCGTACGGATTGTGCCCGTGGCCCATCGAACTGTAGCGGGCGCGCGTAATCGTGTGCGGAAGAGATTGGGGATCCACACCTGCTTCAGCAGCGCCCACAGCATCTCGACATGCGTGATCGGGAAGTCGAGCCAGTGTTCGCTTTCATGCAGCTGGCTGATGTCCGGATCGCGTTCGGGGTCGTTGACGAACTGATGGTGCGCGAGGTGGTGCAGCCGGAAGTGATAGGTTGTCGTCAGGATAGGAAAAGCCGCGAACCAATCGGGAGGCCAGCTCGTTGAGCTTGCGATTGGCAACCAGCATGTAGTGCGTGCCTTCGTGAATGGCGCCGCCGAACTGGTGCTGCGAAGCGCCGATAGTGATGATGGCGACGATTGTCGCCGGAACCGTCCACCACCACGAGACCTCGCCGGCACGCGAAGCTTCGATCATCCACACCGCGCAGGCGACCGCCGCCGCAATGACGAGATAGTGCGCGCCAGATGCTTCCAGTTGGTGAGATTGTCGCGCGCCTTTAGCGCCTGCACCTCCTCGGCGCCCTGCCGATTCGGCCGCGCGCGCGTCGCGTCCGCCTCTCGGCGCCGCACCGAAGTGTCGGCCGCCGCTCCAATCGCTGCCATATGCTCGCTTCCCGGATGTGAGATCTACGATCCGCCGAATCCACTCAACAAATTGTGGTTGATCGCAAATCGGGGAGCCAACGTAAATCGAATTGCTGCGGCGAAGTTGCACGCGGGCCACGCCGCCGCTGTGCCATGCGCCAACGCCGTTGCCCAATGTTCCCATGAAGCATTAAGGATTAGCTGAGGCGTCTTGTCCCGCTTCGGCAAGTGCCCTCCAGTTGCCACGTGCGCGTTCCGGCGAAGCACCAACAGCAAATGGGAGGGACTAATGCGAATCAGAGCGCTGGCCGCCGAATTCATCGGCACATTCATGCTCGTAGCGTCGGTGCTTGGCGCGGCACTGTTTTCGTTTCCGATTGCCGGCATCGTCGGTGTCGCACTGTCGATCGGTTTCTCCGTGATGGCGATGATCTTCGCCGTTGGCTACATCTCCGGCGGTCACTTTAACCCAGCGGTGACGCTCGGCCTCGTCGCCGGCAGACGCTTTGCAGCCACCGAAGCTCCGGCCTACATCGCCGCGCAGTGCCTCGGCGGCATAGCTGCCGCTCTGGTGTTCTACCTCATCGCATCGGGCAAGAGCGGCGGCTTCGAGGTCGGCAACTTTGCCTCGAACATGTATGGCGGTGACGGCTACTCGATGTTGTCGGCCTTCGTCATCGAAGTCGTGCTGACGGCCCTCTTCATTTTCGTCATCATGGGCGTAACCTCGGACCGCGCGCCGGCCGGCTTTGCCGCGATTGCAATCGGCCTCACCCTGTCGGCCATCCACCTCATTGCCATTCCCATCGATAACGCCTCGGTAAACCCGGCACGCAGCCTGGCTACGGCCTTCATCGCTTTGGGCGAGCCGCTGGCGCAGTTGTGGCTGTTTTGGGTGGCGCCGATTCTCGGCGGTGTGGCGGGTGGGTTACTCGGCCGTTGGCTTATCGACGACAATGACTAAAACGTGACACTTTTGCCCATGAAAAACCGCGGCCCGACGCCACATCCCGCGGTTTTTCTTGCGTTTTTACCAAACATGTGTCAGCACACCGGTGGCTCGAGCGCAGGGGTTGCTAATTCGATTAGTCCCTTTTCGAGACCCCAATTTCTTTGCCGCTTTAGGCGATCCCAGTCCCCCTGCGCTCCGTCACCCGCTGCCGCCAAGCTAGGCGTTGGCGCGGGCTACGTATGAACGCAGGACGGAGACGATTACTTTTGGAAACTAAGACCTTCGCGGAGCTCGGCCTGAGCTCCAAGGTGCAGGCGGCCATAAGTGCCGCCGGCTACACGACGCCGACGCCTATCCAAGCCGCCGCCATCCCGATCGCCGTGACTGGCCGCGATGTCCTCGGTATCGCCCAGACGGGCACCGGCAAGACCGCATCCTTCGTGTTGCCGATGATCACCCGTCTCGAGACGGGCCGCGCCCGGGCGCGCATGCCGCGCTCACTGATCCTCGCGCCGACACGCGAGCTCGCCGCGCAGGTAGCGCAGAGCTTCGAAAAATACGGCATCAACAACAAGCTGAACCTGGCGCTGCTGATCGGCGGCGTGTCGATGGACGATCAGGTCAAGAAGCTCGATCGCGGCGTCGACGTGCTGATCGCTACGCCCGGACGCCTGCTCGACCATTTCCAGCGCGGACGCATCATGCTGATGGGCGTCGAGATTCTCGTCATCGACGAGGCCGACCGCATGCTCGACATGGGCTTCATTCCCGACATCGAGAAAATCTGCAAGCTCCTGCCGCCGCGCCGCCAGACGTTGTTCTTCTCCGCGACGATGCCGCCGGAAATCACCCGCCTCGTCAGTCAGTTCCTCAAGGACCCCGAGCGCATCGAGGCTGCCCCGCCGGCCACCGCGGCCAAGACTATCACCCAGCACTTCCGCTTTTGCGAGAACGGCGAGGACTGGGCCAAGCGCGAGGTTCTGCGCGAGCTGATCAGCAGCCAAAACGTCCGCAACGCCATCATTTTCTGCAATCGCAAGGTCGAGGTGGCGATCCTGCACAAGTCACTCGTCAAGCACGGTTTCAGCGCCGGCGCTTTGCACGGCGACATGGATCAAAAAGCGCGCATGGAAACGCTCGACAAGTTCCGTGCGGGCGAATTGAAGCTGCTGGCGGCGAGCGACGTCGCCGCGCGCGGTCTCGACATTCCCGACGTCAGCCACATCTTCAACTTCGACTTGCCGTGGCAGCCGGACGACTACGTGCACCGCATCGGCCGCACGGGCCGCGCCGGCAAGGAAGGCGTCTCGACATCGCTGGTCACCACAGACGAGCTCAAATCGCTAAAGGACATCGAGAAGATGCTCGGCGAACCGGTTGCGTGGATCGGCGAGCCGCCGTCGGATGAAGACTTCGCCTCAGCCGGAAAGAAGCGCCGCGGTCGTGGCGGTCGTGTTCCCCAACGCGGTCGTGGTGGCCGCAGCAGCGGCGCTCCCGCCCAGGCGCGCGGCGACGACAAGCCTCGCCACGGCGAGCGCCGAGGTGGTCAGCGTGGTGGCGAGCGGCGTGAGCCGCGGCCAGAGCAGCGGCCGGAAGCCCGCCCCGAACAACGCACCGAGCAACGCGAGCCGCGCCGCGAGCAGCGTCCTGAACACCGCGAGCAGCCCCGTCACGAGCAACGCGAGCAACCGCGCGCCGCGAGACCGCAGAACGCGCAAGCCGCCCATGGGGCAGACGGCGCTCAGCGCCAGCGGTCGCGCAATGGGCACGCCGACGGGAAGCCTGCGCAGTCGCGCGGCGAGCGTCAGCAGCGTCCGGAGCGTTCGCACGAGCGCCAGCCGGAGGGGCGCTCAGGCTTTGCCGACAACGTGCCGGCGTTCCTGCGCAATCCAGTCAAGCGTCCGGCCAAGGTGGCCGGCGAATAACGCGGACCTATTGCCGAATTGAAAAGGCGCCTCACGGCGCCTTTTTTTATGGCTGCGACGCCTCAGAACGAGCTGCCAGGTTCCTTCAGAAATTGAATTTCTTCGAGCGTCGAGGTGCGCCCGAGTATGACGTTGCGATGCGGGAAGCGGCCGAAGCGCGCGATGACGTCGTGGTGGAGCTGCGCATAGCGCGCGTACTCTGCATCGCCCAAGGAAGCTATCAGCTCGATGCACCGCTGCTGATCGGCGACAACCTCGCTGTGCTCGAATGGCAAATAGAAAAGCACGCGTCGGTCGGCGGGCACCTGCGCATCGAGGCCGCGGGCGATGGCGCCCTTGGCGACGGCGAGCGCCCGCGCATCGGTGGCGAAGGCGAGCGCCGCGCCGCGGAAGACGTTGCGCGGGAACTGATCGAGCGCGATGACCGTCGCCAGCGCGCGGTCGGCGCTCGCCAGGGCGTCCTCGACCGGGCGCGTAGCCAGCTCTTCGATCAGCGGCAGAAAGCGATCGCGAATCTGCGTGTCGACGGCCGCATCGCGCACGAACCAGGCCTTGCGGCCGAGCCCGTCGAACCAGAAGAGCAGCACGTCGTCGACCCACGGCGGTTCGGCTGGCTGCACGGTCATGATGGGATTAGTCGTGACTGGCCAGACGCTGCGCGTCGGCCGCGGGCACCAGATTGACGCTCTCGCCGCAGCCGCATGAGCCGCGCTGGTTCGGATTGTTGAACACGAACTGGCTGGCCAGCTTGTCGGTCTGGAAGTCCATCTCGGTACCGAGCAGGTACATGATGGCCGAAGGCTCTATTAGCAGCACGGCACCGTCCTGCTCGACGACGTCGTCGTGCGGGCCCTTCCTGTCGGCCATGGCCATGGTGTATTCCATGCCGGCGCAGCCGCCCTTCTTGACGCCGATGCGCAGCCCCAGCGCCGCCGGATTGGCGGCCATCAGTGAGCGCACGCGGCGCACGGCGGCGTCCGTCAAGGTCACGACTTTCGGCAGCATGTGCAGCGTGGGCATCGCGATAATCCTGGTCTGCGTCTGTTCCACATATAGTGAGCGTCGGGCGATTGGGAAACCGCGGTCTTTTAGAATTAGAACATGTTGAGGGCGAGCCGTGCCTCGTCCGACATGCGGCTCATGTCCCAGGGTGGATCGAAGGTCATGACCACACTCGTGTTGCTGACACCAGGCACGGCGTTGACGGCATTTTCCACCCACTTGGGCATCTCGCCCGCCACGGGGCAGCCCGGCGCCGTCAGCGTCATGGCGATGGCGACGTTTCGCTCGGCATCGATGTCGATGTTGTAGATCAGCCCGAGCTCGTAAATGTCGGCTGGGATCTCCGGATCGTAGACGGTCTTGAGCGCTGCAATGATGTCGCTGCGCAGGGGCTCGAAAGCATCGAGCGCCTCCTCCTGCAACTCCGGCGCATGTGCGATGTCAGCCTCGGCAGCTACAGACGGAGCTGGTCCCGCCTTTGCAGCAGCTTCGCTCTCGTTCGGTTTGCCGTCCATGGCGCTACCTCTACGCAAACAGCTCGTGCGCGCGCTTAAGCGCGTCGACGAGGGCATCCACTTCTTGCTTGGTGTTGTACATGGCGAACGACGCGCGGCACACCGCCGTGACGCCGAGCCGCTCCATCAGCGGCTGGGCACAGTGATGACCGGCACGCACGGCGACGCCCGAGCGGTCGATGACCGTTGCGATGTCGTGGGGGTGCAGGCCGTCCATGGTGAATGAAATGATGGCGCCCTTGCCCGGCGCGTTGCCGTAAATTTTCAACCAAGGCAGCTCGGCGAGCCGGGCATGCGCGTAGGTGCGCAGCTCGCCCTCGTGGCGCGCGATGTCGTCCCGCCCGACCTGCATCATGTAGTTGAGCGCCGCGCCGAGCCCGATGGCCTCGACGATAGGTGGCGTGCCGGCTTCGAACTTGTGCGGAGTCTTGCCATAGGTGATGCGATCCACGGCAACGTGATCGATCATGCCGCCGCCGCCCTGGTAGGGCCGCATAGCATCAAGATGCGCCTTCTTGGCGTAGAGCACGCCGATGCCGGTGGGGCCATACGTCTTGTGCCCCGTGAACACGTAGAAGTCGGCGTCGAGGTCGCGCACGTCGACGCCGAAGTGCACCGCCGCCTGGCTGCCGTCGATAAGCACCGGAATGCCGCGGTCGTGCGCCACGTGAATGATCTCATGCACCGGCACCAGCGTACCGAGCACGTTCGACATATGCGTGATGGCGACCAACTTGGTGCGCGGCGTCAAAAGCCGTTCGAACTCCTCGACCAGCAGTTCCCCGTTGTCGGAGATCGGCGCCCACTTCAAGACCACACCGTTACGCTCGCGGTGGAAGTGCCAGGGTACGATGTTGGAGTGATGCTCCATGATCGACAGGACGATCTCGTCACCCTCTCCAATGCCGGCGAGAAACGAATCCGCGACAAGGTTGATGGCTGCCGTGGCGTTCTTCGTGAAGATGATCTCATCGGCACTGCCGGCGTTGAGGAAGCGGCGTGTCATCTCACGCGCGTCTTCGAACTTTTGCGTCGCGGTGTTCGACAGGTGGTGCAGGCCGCGATGAACGTTGGCGTATTCGAAGCGATAGACATGGTCCATCGTCTCGATCACGGAGCGCGGCTTCTGCGTCGAGGCGGCGTTGTCGAGATAGACGAGCGGCTTGCCGTAGACCTCGCGATAAAGGATCGGGAAGTCGGTGCGAATGCGCTCGACATCATACGGCGAGCCGGCGATGCCGCCCGGCACGGTTGGACGCGGCGCCTCGCGCTTGTCAGCTTTCTCGCGCGTACCTATCGCCATCAGTTGCCTTTCGCCGGCGCCGACTTGTGCAGCCAGCCGCGTGCCAGCTCCGCCAAGGCTTCGCGCAGGTCTTCGCGCTCGACCTTGTCCAGCGCCTCTCCAATAAACGATTCTATAAGCAGGGCTCGCGCCTGTGCCTCGGAGATGCCGCGCGTCCGGCAGTAGAACAGCAGATCCTCGTCAAGGTCGGCGCTGGTGGAGCCATGACCGCAGACAACGTCGTCGGCGTAGATTTCAAGCTCCGGCTTGCTATCGAACTCGGTGTCCGGCGACAGCATCAGAACCTGCGCCATCTGCTTGCCGTCGGTCTTCTGCGCGTCGGGGCGGACGATGACTTTGCCCTGGAACACGCCGCGCGCGTGGTCGTCGAGCACGCCCTTGAACAGCTCGCGGCTGGTGCAGCCCGGTACCGCATGATCAACGACCAGCGTCGTGTCGATGTGCTCGCCCCCGCGACCCAGGAAGGCGCCGGACAGATCGAGCCTGCCGCCGGTGCCGGTAAAGACGACGCCTATCTGGTTGCGCGCCAGTGCGGTACCGGCCGTGAAGTGGAAGCCGCGATAGTCGGCGTCGGCGCCGAGATCGACGAGCCAGTTGGCAAGATGCGCCCCGCCGCCCGCTTGCAGCGTGCACTTGATGTGCGAGACTGCCGCGCCCCTGCCGACGACGATCTTCGTCGCCGTATTGACCTGCACTTCCTTTGCCGCATGGGGCAGCGCCACGAATGCTTCGACGATCGCCGCTTCCACACCCTCGCCGATGCGAACAACGTTGCGCGAGGCGACGAAGTTGGGCTCGCGCCCCGCACGCAGCGAAACGACAAGCACCGGCTTCTCGAGTTTGGCGTTGGCGGTGATGTCGACCACCGCACCGTCCGACGCATACGCCGTGTTGAGAGCCAGCACCGCATCGTCGTCGCGGTTATGGACACGCAAAAGGTCGGCAGCGCCCTTTTCGCTGGCGAGCACGGTCGCCAACGAGGCGACGGTTACGGCGCCGTCGGCGACAAGTTGCGAAAGATCGGGCGCATACTGTCCGTCGATGAACACGACGCGATGCGCTTCGACGGCGGCGAGCGGCCCGAGCGCCGCCGCGACGTCGGACTGCGTCACCCGTGGAGCCTTGCGCGACGGCAGCGGTAGGCTTTCCTTTATCAAGTTGCGCAGATCGGTGTATTTCCACGCCTCAATGCGCCGATGCGGCAGGCCGAGCGAGCCAAACCGCCCGATGGCGTCGAGGCGCACGGCGCGCACGTCCGCTCCACCCGGTAGCTCCGCCGCCGCCGCGAACGCCTCGCTGAGGCTCTGCTCCGTCTTCGTCTTTAGTACCGCCACGTTCATCTCGCGCCTCCCCGGCGCCGTATCTGTTCGCACACTCGTTCCGCTGTCGACCGAACGCGCCGTCTCGGCGGCTGCCACTAGTCCCTCGCCGATGGGCAACTCACGTTCCATCTCACGCCGCCTTCGCCTGGTATTCAGCGTAGCCCGACTTCTCGAGTTCCTTCGCCAGCGATGCATCGCCCGATTTGCGGATCCTGCCATCCACCATGACGTGCACGCGGTCCGGAACGATGTAGTTCAGGAGCCGCTGGTAGTGGGTGATGACCAACATCGAGCGCTCCTTCGAGCGCATGGAGTTGACGCCGTCGGCGACGATGCGCAGCGCGTCGATATCGAGGCCCGAGTCTGTTTCGTCGAGCACGCACATCGTCGGCTCCAGCACTTCCATCTGCAGGATCTCGGAGCGCTTTTTCTCGCCGCCCGAGAAGCCGACGTTCACCGGCCGCTTCAGCATCTCCAATTCGATGTTGAGCCGCTCGGCCTTGCTCCTGACGAACTTCATGAACTCGGGCGTCGACATCTCCGCCTCTCCGCGCGCCTTGCGCACCGCATTGGTGGCCGTGCGCAGGAACGTCAGCCCGGCGACGCCGGGGATTTCCATCGGATATTGGAAGGCGAGGAAGACGCCCTTAACGGCGCGCTCTTCCGGCTCCATCTCGAGGATGCTTTCGCCGTTCCACAGGATGTCGCCTGCCGTCACCTCATAGTCCTCGCGCCCGGCGAGCACATAGGCGAGCGTCGACTTGCCCGATCCGTTGGGGCCCATGATGGCGTGCACCTCACCCTTGGGGATGGTCAGCGACAGTCCCTTGAGGATCTCGCGATCCTCCTCGGCGATCTTCACGTGCAGGTCTTTAATCTCGAGCATTCTCTACTCCGTCTGAAATCATGCAGCCGCCGCGCTGCTCTAGTCGTTACTTGTTGCGATTTGCTTCAGTGCTTTAGCCGACCGAGCCCTCGAGCGAGATCCCGATCAGCTTCTGCGTCTCGGCCATGAACTCCATCGGCAGGTGCTGCAGCACGTCGCGCACGAAGCCGTTGACGACGAGGGCGATCGCCTCCTCCTGGGAGAGGCCGCGCTGACGGCAGTAGAACAACGTCTCGTCCGAGATCTTCGACGTCGTCGCCTCGTGCTCGAAGTGCGCGAAGGAATTCTTCGCCTCGATGTAGGGCACCGTGTGTGCGCCGCACTTGTCGCCGATGAGCAGCGAATCGCAGTTGGTGAAGTTGCGCGCGCCGGTCGCCTTACGGTGCGCCGAAACGAGACCGCGATAGGTGTTCTGCGAATGCCCGGCGGCGATGCCCTTGGAGATGATGCGGCTCGAGGAGTTCTTACCGAGGTGGATCATCTTGGTGCCACTGTCGACCTGCTGCCAGCCGTTCGACACGGCGATCGAGTAGAACTCGCCGCGCGAGTTGTCGCCGCGCAGGATGCAGCTCGGGTACTTCCAGGTGATGGCCGAACCGGTCTCCACCTGCGTCCACGAGATCTTCGAGTGGTGGCCGCGGCAGTCGCCGCGCTTCGTCACGAAGTTATAGATGCCGCCCTTGCCGTGCTTGTCGCCGGGGTACCAGTTCTGCACCGTCGAGTATTTGATCTCGGCGTCATCCAGCGCGACCAGCTCGACGACGGCGGCGTGCAACTGATGCTCATCGCGCATCGGCGCCGTGCAGCCTTCGAGGTAGGACACGAAGGCGCCCTTGTCGGCGATGATCAACGTGCGCTCGAACTGTCCCGTCTGCTTCTCGTTGATGCGGAAGTAGGTGGACAGCTCCATGGGGCAGCGCACGCCCTCCGGCACGTAGACGAACGAGCCGTCCGAGAACACTGCCGAGTTCAGCGCGGCATAGTAGTTGTCGCCTTGCGGCACAACCGAGCCGAGGTATTTCTTGACTAGTTCTGGGTGCTCGCGCACGGCTTCCGAGATCGAGCAGAAAATGACGCCGGCCTTGCGCAGCTCCTCCTTGAACGTCGTTACCACTGAGACGCTGTCGAACACGGCGTCAACGGCGACGCGATTATTCTTCACGCCGGCGAGCAGCTCCTGCTCCATCAGCGGGATACCGAGCTTGGCGTACGTCGCCAGCAGCTCCGGATCGACGTCGGCGAGGCTCTTGGGTCCTTCGGTCGATTGTGGCGCGGAATAGAAATAGAGGTCCTGGAAGTCGATCTTCGGATAGGTGACGTTGGCCCACGTCGGCTCGACCATGGTGAGCCAGCGTCGGTACGCCTCCAGCCGCCATTCGAGCATCCACGTCGGCTCGCCCTTCTTGGCCGAGATGAAACGCACCGTGTCCTCGCTGAGGCCCTTCGGCGCCTTCACCGACGCGATCTTGGTCTCGAAGCCGTACTTGTACTGATCGACATCGATCTTTCGGACTTGCTCGATCGTCTCTTGAACCGCTGCCATCAACTACCCTTTCAACGTCCTAATTCGGGGCCTACGCGGCAAGCGCCGCGCGGCCTACAATCTTTTCCCAAGCCGCCAGGAAGGCGGCGATGTCTTCTTCGCGCGTCTGCGGGCCTAGGCTGACGCGCACCGCTGAGCGCGCGATGTCGGCACCAAGGCCCATGGCCTCCAGTACGCTGTTGGCGCCGACCTTGCCCGAGGTGCACGCCGCGCCCGCACTCACGGCAACGCCTTCCAGGTCGAGCCGGATGACCAGCGTCTCGGCCGGCTTGCCCGGCACGGCGACGCACGAGGTGTTGGCGAGGCGCGCTGCCTCACGGCCAACAATGACCGCGTTCGGCGTCGCCGCCATGACGCCGGCCTCGAGCTTGTCGCGCAGCACCTGCATGCGGACCACCGCGTCCGCTTCGCCCGCGATTTCTGCCGTCGCCGCGCCAAAACCGGCGATGCCAGCAACGTTCTCGGTGCCGCCACGTCGCCGACGCTCCTGCCCGCCACCCTTGATCAGCGGCAGCAGGTTGACGCCGTCCCGCACGATCAGCGCGCCTACCCCGCGTGGCCCGCCCAGCTTGTGCGCGGAGACGACGAGAGTATCGGCGCCGAGCTCGGCGAAGTTGACCGGCAGACGGCCTAGCCCCTGCACTGCGTCCACATGCAGCGACAGCCCATGCTCGCGTGCCAGCGCCGCGGCGTCAGCGACGGGCTCGATGACGCCCGTTTCGTTGTTGGCCATCATCACGCTAAGCAGAGCGTGCGCGCCACCGGATGCCGCTTGTGCCAGCTGCCCGGCGACGCTCTGCAGATCGACGACGCCGTTCTTGCCCGCCGGCAGCGCGATAACCTTCGCTCCGGAAGCGCGCGCTGGAGCCAGCACCGAGTCATGCTCGATAGCGGACACGCAGATGGCCTTCCATCCGGCCGCCATGACGCAGTTGTTGGCTTCCGTTGCGCCGCTGGTGAACACCACCTCGCTCGGCTTGGCGCCGACCAGCGACGCAACCTGCTCTCGCGCCGTATCGATGATAGCGCGCGCGCGGCGACCCTCCGCATGCACGGATGATGGATTACCCGCCGTGGCGTGTGCAGTGATCATCGCATCACGCGCTACGGCGCGCAGCGGCGATGAGGCGTTGTAATCGAGATATGTGCGCGTGGCCGTCATCGGCTGACCATCTCCGGCTCGCGCTGCGTCTGCATTTCTTGTTGCGGTGCTTCGGCAAGTTTTGCAGGCGGAATGCCGTCGACGACCTCCTGCAATGACACGTTGGCCAGGAACGCGACGATATGCGCGCCGAGCGCGTGCCACAGGCCATGCGTCAGGCAACGGCGATCGCCGACGCAACCGACTTCACCATCGAGGCATCGCGTCATCCGCGTCTCCTCCTCGACGGCCCTCATGATCTCGTCGATGTGGATCGCCTCGGCGGGCCGCGCCAGCACGTAACCGCCCGAACGGCCCCGCGCGCTAGCCACGAGGCCAGAGCGCCGCAACCGCAAAAAGATCTGCTCGAGGTAAGCCAAAGATAGGCCCTGACGCTCGGCAATGGCCGAGAGCGGGACGGCGGAGACCGCGCCATACTTGGCGAGATCGGCCATGGCCATCACCGCGTACCTGGCCTTTGTGTTTAACTCCACGCCACGTCCTCCACTGCCGCACACCAGCCGCATGCGGGCGCTTTCTCTTGCAATCGACACCGGGCCGTGTGCTAAGAAGCGCCACCGTCGAGGAACCAGGCCCTCAGTAGATAAAAGCCGATGCTCTTTCGAACGGTTCTAATGTCTATAGGAATATGAAAATTCCGAGCCCACAAGTCAAGGTTTCGGCATGCCCGATTCCACGGCCTGTCTAAAGGGCTTTGCCGCGCGCCCCAGCGCAGCCCCCATCCGCAGCCCCTAAGAGTTGGAAAACGATGCCCGAGCTGATCATCAATGGGCCTGCGGGCCGCATCGAGGCCCGCTATCACCACGAGGCGGCCAACGACAGCCCCATCGCGCTGATCCTGCATCCGCATCCGCAATTCGGCGGGACGATGAACAATCAAGTTGTCTACACGCTGTATCACACCTTCGTGGAGCGCGGCTTTTCGGTGCTGCGCTTCAACTTCCGCGGCGTCGGCCGCAGCCAAGGTATTTGGGACGGCGGCCCGGGCGAGCTGTCGGACGCCGCCTCGGCGCTCGACTGGCTGCAAATCGTCAAGCCGGACGCCAAGAGCTGCTGGATCGCGGGCGTTTCGTTCGGCACCTGGATCGCCATGCAGCTGCTCATGCGCCGTCCCGAGGTTGAGGGCTTCATCTGTGTTGCCCCGCCGTCGAACCTCTACGACTTCTCGTTCCTCGCGCCGTGTCCGTCGTCCGGGCTGATGATCAACGGCGACAAGGACCGCGTTGTGCCCTCGCACTCGGTCGGCGAGCTGTCGCAGCGCTTGAAGACCCAGCGCGGCATCAAGATCACCCACCAGGTCATCCCCGGCGCCAACCACTTCTTCGAGAACAAGACCGACGAGCTTAAAGAGGCCGTCGGCGCCTACGTCGATGCGCGCATGGAGCAGGCCGAGGTCGATCGCGTCAAAGAAAAGGAGCGCGAGCGCGAGAAGGAGCGCGAACGTCAGCGCCAGCGCGAGATCGAGCGCCAGGAAGAAGCTAGTGGGGCCGGCAGCGATGCAGGCGCCGATGCAGACTAACTGATCGCCAGCGTGATCAAGATGGTAGGTCTGTGGGGTGCAGGGCTGCTAGTCCTGTTGATCGCCGGACTTGGCGCGGCGTACTGGTATACGCTCCGCCTGCCGGGCGAGCCCTACGCCGGGGCGCCGCCGCCGGTGACGGCCACCGAGCAGAATCTCGCCCAGCGTCTGCGCCGCCACGTCGTTGCCATCGCCAGTGAGCCGCACAACGTTGCACACTACGCGGCGTTGGAGAAATCCGCCGCCTACATCGAAGGCCAGCTGAAGGCGCTTGGCTACACGCCGCAAGCGCAGGTTTACGACATCGGCGACAAGCCGGTGCGCAACATCTCAGTCGAGCTGGCACCACCAGACGCCGCGGCGGCGACGCCGAGCCTCGTCGTCGGCGCGCACTACGACTCCGCCGACGACGCCCCCGGCGCCAACGATAACGGCAGCGGCTCGGCCGCCGTGCTCGAGCTGGCGCGCCTGCTGAAGGACGTCCCCCTCAAAGACAAACGCCTGCGCCTCGTTCTCTTCGTCAATGAGGAACCGCCCTACGACCGCACGCCAGACATGGGCAGCTACCGCTACGCCATGAGCCTACGCGACCAAGGCGAGACGGTGCTGGGCATGATCTCGCTCGAGACGATCGGCTGCTTCTCCGATAAGCCCGGCTCACAGCGTTATCCGCTCCCGTTCAGCTATTTTTTCACCGACGTCGCCAACTTCATCGCCCTTGTGGCGCTGCCGGGTGGACGTGCCTTCCTGCATGAGGTGGTCGCTGCCTTCCGGAAGCACACGCAATTCCCAACCATCGGCGGCACGGCACCGGACTCAATTCCCGGCATCGGCTGGTCGGACCACTGGGCGTTCTGGCAACTCGGCTATCCCGCCATCATGATCACGGACACGGCGCTGTTCCGCTATCGCGACTATCACCTGCCGACCGATACGCCCGGCAAGGTCGACTATGAGAAGCTCGCCCGCATCACGCTGGGCCTCGAGCAGACGGTGCGCGACCTTTTGCGCTAGCGGTCAGCGTGCCCCAGGAATACGCCGCCGGTCATCGGCGAAGGCGCGCCAGTCGTCTCGGGAAAGGTGATCGGCAGGTTCAACGTCGATCGCACGGCGAGATAGGCCCACGCGGCCGCCTCGATAAAGTCCCCATCGAGACTCAGCGCCTCGGCCGGCACGACGGCGTTCTGCACCTTGGCAGCAATCATACCCATCAACGTCTTGTTCTTGCGTCCGCCGCCGCACACGACCCAAATGCGCGGCTCCTCCGGCATGTGCTCGCGCGCCTTTCCGATGGCCGCCGCGGTGAAGGCGGCAAGCGTCGCGGCGCCGTCCTCCAGCGAGAGCCCAGCCGCTGGAGCCAAGGAGAAATCGTTGCGGTCGAGGGATTTTGGTGGCGGCATGCCGAAGTAGTTGTTGGTCAGCAGTGCCTGCAGCGCGGCCTCGTTGCAGCGCCCGCGCTCGGCGATCGCCCCGTCCGCGTCGTGAGAGGCACCGGTGTGCGCCAATATCCAGTCGTCGAGCAACGCGTTGCCGGGGCCAGTGTCGAAGGCCAACATGCGTCCGTCGGCGCCGATCCATGTCACGTTGGCGACGCCCCCAACGTTGAGAAAAGCGGCCGGCAGCTCCGGCACCTGCGCGGCGAGCGCACGATGGTAGACCGGCACCAGCGGCGCACCCTGGCCGCCCGCCGCGACGTCGGCGGCGCGCAAGTCGAACACGACGCTAACGCCGGTGCGCTCGGCCAGCAGGCGCCCGTCGCCGAGCTGCACTGTCAGCTTGCGCGGCGCATCGTGCAGCACCGTCTGCCCGTGGTAGCCGATGAGATCGATCTGGCCCTTGTCGACGCCGTTGGCGCGCAGGAAGCGATCGACGGCATCGGCGTTGAGCTCGGTCAGCGCGCGTTCGATGTCGCCGAGGCTGCCGGGGCGCGAGCCGCGCTCGCGCAAATCCTTGGCCTCACACAGGGCGGCGCGCAGTTTCACCTTGATCTCGGCCGGATAGGCGTAGCTCGCTGCCGGCCCGTGCCGCAGCTCCTGGTCGCCGTCCGTGTCGAGCAGCGCCACGTCGATCCCGTCCATCGACGTCCCGCTCATCAGTCCAAGCGCGCGCTGCAGCTTGCCCATGGAGACCTTCCCGTGCATGTTCCCGCCGCCGCCGCGGCGAACCGATGACTTGTGATAGCGAAGCTATGGCCAATCTCAAATCCGACTTCCTAAACATTCTCACTGAGCGCGGGTTCATCCACCAGTGCTCGGACACGGCCGGGCTTGATGAATTGGCCGCAAAACGGGAGGTCGTCGCCTACGTCGGCTACGATTGCACCGCGCCCTCGCTGCACGTCGGCCATCTGCTGTCGATCATGATGCTGCATTGGCTGCAGGAGACAGGCAACAAACCCGTTGCCCTGATGGGCGGCGGCACGACCAGGGTCGGCGACCCGTCAGGGCGCGACGAAACGCGCAAACTTCTCACCTACGATCAGATCGATGCCAACAAGGAATCGATCAAGACGACGTTCGACAAATTCTTGCGGTTTGGCAGCGGCAAATCCGACGCCCTGATGGTCGACAACGCCGATTGGCTGACGCGCCTCAACTACATCGAGATGCTGCGCGACGTCGGCCGCCACTTTTCGATTAATCGCATGTTGACGATGGACTCGGTCAAGCTGCGGCTCGATCGCGAGCAGGAGCTGTCGTTCATCGAGTTCAACTACATGATCCTGCAGTCGTACGACTACGTCGAGCTGGCGCGGCGCTACGGCTGCAATCTGCAGATGGGCGGCTCCGACCAGTGGGGCAACATCGTCAACGGCATCGACCTCGGACGCCGCATGGGCACGGCGCAGCTCTACGCGCTGACCTGTCCGCTGCTGACGACGTCGTCCGGCGCCAAAATGGGCAAGACCGCCGCCGGTGCCGTGTGGCTCAATGAAGAGCAGCTCTCGGCCTACGACTACTGGCAATTCTGGCGCAACACGGAAGATGACGACGTTGCGCGCTTCCTCAAGCTGTTTACGACGCTGCCACTCGGCGAGGCCGCCAAGCTGGCGGCACTGAAGGGCGCCGAGGTCAACGAAGCCAAGAAGACACTGGCGACGGAAGCGACGGCGCTGATGCACGGGCGCGGGAAGGCCGAGGCCGCTGCGGAAACGGCGCGCAAGACGTTCGAGCAGGGGGCGAGCGCCGAGGGCCTGCCAACTATCGAGCTTTCCAAGGCCGACCTTGCGGGCGGCATCGGCGTGCTGGCGGCCTTCGTACAAGCCGGCCTGGTCAAATCTAACGGCGAGGCGCGGCGGCAGATCCAGGGCGGCGGTCTTAGGGTCAACGATCAGCCGGTGGTCGACGAGAAGACGCTGCTTACTGCCGCCGACGTCGCCGCCGACGGCGCCATCAAGCTGTCGCTTGGCAAGAAGAAGCACGTGTTGCTGAAGCCGGTTTGATCCACGCTCGGTGGTCCTGCTGGAACTACTGCTGCTTCCGTTTTGACGAACTCGTCTCCGACGACCAGCCATCGATCGTGTCCGATCCAACCACGGTGCCCGGTGCATCCGTCGGCTCGCCTGCATCCACAGCCGAAGTGCTCGAAGCGCGCACGCTCCCGTCGCCGCTGCCGGCCGCTCCATCGTCGCGCCGCTGCACCTTCGGATCGAAGGGCGTCATCTGGAAAATGTCGCGGAAGATGCCCGGCGCCAGCATCGCGAGCGGATTGACGAGGACTTGCGGCCGATCCATCGAGCCCTGGATGGCGAACGTCATGCCGATCAGACCCTCGCACTTGGGACCGACGATGATGGGGCCAAACAGCGGGATTTCGCATAATCCGCCGGTCAGGCCCTGCAACGGAATGTAGGTCCCGCCCAGGTTGACGCGCCGCATCTTGAAGTCGACTTTGCCGCGAATGGATGCGCCGAGCATCGGCCCGCGCAGCTGGGAATCTTCCATCACGAACTGGCCGTAGCCGACCGAGAATGGTACCTTCATGCGATCGAACTCGAACACCTCGCGCACAACTTGGCGGTTCTTGGCGGGCCGCGCCACCGCACCGTCGATGGCCGGGCGGCCGTCATCGGCTCCGCTGAACACTTCCGAGACGACGGGGTCGCCAAGGATGCGGAAGTTATCGACCCACAGAATGCCGGTCTTCTCGGCCGCGCCCTTGCCCTCGAGGTTGACCTCGAGGCGCACGCGGCCGCCCTGAATGTTGGGGTAGAAATCGGTCAGCTTGAATGCCTGACCGGCGTCGGTTGAATCCGCGAGCAACTTGCGGGGCTGTCCCGGATCCTGCTTCAGCTCGACGGCCAGCGGCTTGCCGCCGTCGAGCGTTCCCCGCGCGTCGAGCGCGGTCAGCTTCTCGCCGCGCTTGGAGAGCTTGAGTTTGAGATTGCGTAATGAAACTTCCGAATGACCGATGACGGTGCCGATTTCGGCATCGAGGTCGACGCCTTCGCGCGGCTTTTTCGGCTTCGACGTTTTCTCGGCGAGCTGGCCGAGCGAGAACAGCGCGCGGAAGAAGTCACGGCCATCAAACGTCGGCCCGCGGACCTTCACTTTCCACACATCGTTCTTGTCCAGCGCCCCCTGCACCTCCATGCGCGTCACAACGTTGAGCGAGAAGTCGGGGAAATAGAACTCTCGCAGGCGGTTCTCGGCGTCGATCGCCGCCCAGCCCTCGATGGCGATGTCGTCGCCGGCCACCTTGAAATTCTGCAACTCGGTCTTGTGCGTTTTCCCCTTGGCGATGTCGCATTGCAGGGTTGCCGAACGTCCCGGAGGCTTGCGCCAGGCCATGGTCTCTAGAATGAGGTCGGCGTTGGTGAGGTCGGCGTGCAGCCGCGTCGTCGGCTCATCGCGCGCGTCGCGGCCGACGGTCAGCTCGATCGGCACCTCACCCTGCACGATGTCATTGACGTCGAGGCCGAGCTGGTTGCGATCCGCATTATCGAGCGTCGCCGTCACGCGCAGTGGCGGCTGCTTGTCGAGCGGCGCATCGAAGATTTTCTGCCAACTCAGCTTGGCGAGCACGCCGTTGACCAACATCTGGCCATTGGCTCCGGCCGCCTTCTCCGAGATGTCGAGGTCGAAGCTGGCGCTCTGCACCTCGTAGGTGCCTAGGAACTGCTTGATGCGGCCGTCGGTGATGCGCGCCTTGGCTTCCACCTTGACCGAGCTCGCCGGCAGCTCGGCGAGCAGCGGCAGACCGATCTTGAACTTGGCGTCGACCTTGCCCTCGACGCCCTCGCGCGGCAGTCCTATCTCATCGAGGATCGTCAGCGACGAACGTTCCAAGAGCTCGATTACTCCGCCGAGCGTCGGCTGCGAAGTGAATACGATCTCTCCGATCGGGACTTCGCTCATGATGTCGACGGCCGTGAAGCGTCCCGCCTGCAGCGGCAGCTGCCGGTCCGGCGCCAGCAAAATAGCCGCCTCGGGGATGTTCACCTCAAGCCCGTCGTTCTCGATGCGCGTCGTCGCCCGCGACGCCACCACCGGCGGCAGATCGTCGATGACCTGCATCTCGATGTCGGCGGCATCCATGAGGAACGACAGCTGATGCTCCTGCGGGCCGATGCTCGTCTGCTGGGCCATGTGCTCGCCGCCCAGGAAACGAAACTTGCCGCCGAGTATCGAAGCGCGATGCACGCGCTCGCCGACCCACTCGCGCGCGCCGGGAGCGATCGCCTTCGGCCACAGCGCCTTCAATGTATTGAGAGGCATTGGGCTCAGCGTGCCTTCAAGACGCGTGCTCGCCGGCTGCACGCCGGTGATGAGATTGCCGGCCAACGCGATCTCGGCGCCACCCGCCCGCAGCTTGAACTCGGCGAGTTCGACCTCGCCGCGATGCGGCAGGATGCGGCCGTTGGCGTGCCACTCATCGAGCGCCACCGCCGGCACCTTGAATTCTTCCCCCCCGAACGATCCTTCGGTCGCGCGCAGCTGGTAGGTCCAGGTCGGATGTTCGGCGCCAGCCTTCTCCTCTTCGCCGCTGCCGGAAATGGTGATGCGGCTGCCGCGCCAACGGAGCGTCGAGGGCGCTAGCGTCAACTTCTCGGCGACGCCATCGTAGGCGATGTTGATCGAGCCTCCGTCGACCTCGAGTGGGGCCTCCGGAAGGGCCGGCAGGCGCAGGCTGCCATGCCCAACCGTAAGGTCCAAAGTGGCCGTGCGCACATCGCCGTCGCTTGTCAGTTCGAGCTTGGCATTGCCGTCGACGGGCAAATCGAGCGCCTGCAGCAGGCTGAGCTGCGGGATGGTGTCGGCGATGCTGCGCGGCACGAGATCTTTGACCGACGTTTTGAGGCTAAGCGTGCGGTTGCGCTCCGACTCGTCCGCCTCGAACGTCAGTTGCCAAGGTTTGCCGCCGGCGGCAGAGACCGAGGCGCGGCCGGAGATGACGCTGCGCGTGCGCCCGTGCATAAGGCCGACGTTGAGGCTGGGGACACGCCACTCCGTGGTGCGACCGGAGTAATCGACAATCACCGTGGCGTTGCGCAAACCGAATTCGCGCAGGTACGAGCTGGCGTCGAGGCGCTGGCGGGCGCGCGAAGACATGTCGGTGACGACGCGCGCCAGATCGATCCGCTTGAGGGTACCTGACGCCTCGGGCGCCGAAACGACGGGCGGCGCCGGGGGCGACGCCGGCACGGGTTCCGGCGGCAATGGCGTCTGCGGTGCCTGCACGCCAGCATCGGTCTCGGGCTCCAGAACCTTGGAGAAGCTCATGGTCAGGCCGCCGTCCTCGGAATAGTAGAGGAACAGCCGTGGCTCGATGAGCTCGATGCGCGCCGGCACGATGCGCATCGACCAAAGCGCCGACGTGCTCAGCTCGACGGCGGCGAATGGCGCCGACGCGACGACGTCGCCGTCCCCTTCCCGCAAGCGGATGTTGCGCAGGCGGAACTCGAGGCCGCCCGTTTCCGAGAGGCTGACGACGGCGTCGTCGATGCGCACGGCATTGCCGCCGAACTCGGCGTTGATGCCACGCTCGATCGGCTCGACGAGGAAGGTCAGCGAGATGGGGCCGTGGCGCAGCCGTACGTAGCCTAGGCCCACCACGAGCAGTGCCAGCATCACGAATGGGGCGAGGATGAATACGGAGCGTCCGACCCCGTGCAGAACGTGATCGCAGACGACGGCGGCCGTCGTCACCCTGCGTTTCAGGGTCGACGACTGCTCTTCGTTGCGCGCCGTCGAGTAGCCGGATTGATTTTTTGGTCTTCCGGTCGTTTGCAAGCCCGGCCCTCGATAGTTTCGAGACGTAGTCCCGACGCAAACAACTAACGGCTTTGATGTCCCGCTGAGAACGCAGCGCCATAAGCCCACCCCAGCAGCCCCCGCTGCCGGCACCGCGCGTCGCAAAACGCCTGTCTGCCCGGGCGCCCTTGCGCCACCCGATGTGCGCCGCTAAGCCTCAGGCGCAACGAGCAATGTTGTCGTGCGACGTAGGTCACGTGCACGGGGAAAAGCGACAAAAGAAAGGCATCTCGGTGACGATCGAGGACGGCATGGCGGCGCCCGATTTCGAGCTGCCCGACGCAGACGGGAAGAGCGTCGAACTGGCCGCTCTTCGGGGACGTCCGGTCGTCGTTTATTTTTACCCGAAGGACGACACCTCGGGCTGCACCGCCGAGGCCAAGGACTTCACGTGCATCGCGGCGGAGTTCAAGAAAGCCGGCACTGAAGTGTTGGGCATTTCTCCCGACAGCCCCGCCTCGCACCGCAAGTTTCAAGAAAAACACGGCCTCGGCGTTCGTTTGCTGTCAGACGAAGCGCGCACGGCGGCGGAGGCCTACGGCGTGTGGGTCGAAAAGTCGATGTACGGCCGCAAGTACATGGGTGTCGAACGTGCCACATTCCTGATCGATAAAGCAGGCAAGATCGCCCGTAGCTGGCGGAACGTGAGGGTTCCGGGGCACGCCCAAGACGTGCTCGAGGCGGCCCGCGCGCTGAAAGGTTAGGCGAAGACAGCGCAACGATGCCAAGAATTTAAGCGTGGGCGCGGCCCTGCGGCCGGTGACCCACGCCATGAAGTGTGCTTAAATGACTGAAGGGGGGGACTTCCGGCAGCATGCCGCCTGATCCCCGTTGAAAAGCAAGAGTCTAACGGTTGCGATCGTTGCGTCAGAGCAGAGGTGCACGCCTATGTTGCCGAACTTCAAAAGATCCGACTCCGAGCCACCCAAAGTCACGCCCGGCCTCACACCGATGAGTGCGCCTCCCACCCCGGGAGGCTCGGCCCGCGGCATCGGCATCGCCCGCCCCTCCGAGCGCAACGCCCCTTCCGTCATCGGGCCCGACCTCACCATCAACGGCAACCTCGTTTCCAAGGGCGAAGTGCAGATCGACGGCGAAGTGCAGGGTGACATCCAGGGCACCTACGTCGTCATCGGCGAGAAGGCGCGCATCACCGGCAGCATCGTCGCCGAGGAGATCGTCGTGCGCGGACACGTCATGGGCTCGGTGCGCGGCAAGCGCGTCATGCTGCAGTCCTCGAGCCACGTCGAGGGCGACATCTTCCATCAGGCGCTGGCCATTGAGCAGGGCGCTTTCTTCGAGGGGAAATCGCGCCGCTCGGACGATCCGACCGCCGATGCGCAGAAGCCGGATATCCCGTCCCTGCACGGCACCAGCAGCTTTAGCTGAGTTGCGGACAAGCAGCTTCGAATAGATCGACCCCGGGCTCGCCATGCGCGCCCGGGGTTTTCGTTAGCTGGAATTGTTTTATGCGGCGGCGCGCGCGTCTTCCCACGTGCGCAGCGCGATGCGATGGCCACCCAGCTCCTCGAAAGCGCTTTGGCGGCAGGTGAGGACCAGCACCTGGTGGCTTTGCGCCGCGTGCTGCAACGCGCGGAAGATGCGCGACAAGCGATCGTCGTCGGTGTGAACCACGGCGTCGTCGAGGATCAGCGGCGCCGGCGAGCCGGTGTCTGCCAGCAAGCGCGCAAAGGCCAAGCGCACCAGTAGCGCTAGTTGCTCCTGCGTGCCCCCGCTCAGCCGTACGAAGTCCTCAACTGTTGGGCCACGCTGCAGCGCGTGCGGCGTCAGATCGTCGCCGAGAGCGAGCCGCGCCTGCGGCAGTATGAGTTGCAGACAAGGCGCCAGACGCTCGATCACGGGCTTGGCGAACCGGTCACGCGTGCGCGTCGCTGCAGACTCAAGCTCCTGCATGAGAAGCTGCAAGGCAGCAGCCTCCTGCTGCATCTCCCGGCAGCGCAGACTGGCAACCGCGCACTGATCGCTCAACTCTTCGAGGCGTGCAGCGACATCTGCGTCCCGATCGGAACGCAGCTCGCCTTCGAGGCCGGCCTCCACGCGGCGCAGGGCGGCAAGCTCGTCGTTCGCGCGTTGACGCGCGGCATCGGCCGCCTTTGCAGTGACCTGCAGTTCGGCAAAATGCGCGTCGGCGGGCGCCTTCTCACGCCACGCGGCGCCGTCGCGCACGGCAGCGTTGAGCGCCGCCTGCGCCTCGTTCACCGCGGCTGCCTTCGTGCCCCGCTCCGTGGCTTGCGCGTCCGGCGCCCCCAGCTCGGCCACTAAGCCCTGGAGCTGCTCGGCATGCCCAGAGCGGCGTGCGCGCAAGCCGACCAGTTCATCGTTCGCCTCGCGCTCATCGCGCAGGGCGAGGTTAAGGTTCTCCTCGGCGGCGCCCAGGGTTTCAACCAACTCGTTGGCGCGCGTCTCCAATTCGTCGAGCGTCGCTGCCGCCGGTGCGCCAAGCGCGGCCGCCTGCGCCGCAAGCTCGGTATGGGCGCGCTGCAGGCGTTCGATGCCCTCGGGAGCCGAGGACTTTAGCCGCGCCGTCGCCTCCACGAGCTTGCCTTCGACCTCGCGCCGCGCGATGTTCAGGCTCTCCGCATCGCCCAGACTAGTGGCGCCCGCGCGCTTCAGCAGCGCGGCAAGCTGCTCGCGATGCGCAACCAAGTCGGCTTCATCGTTGGCGACATCCTTCGACTGCCCCGGCGCGATGGTAATGGTACCGACACCCTCGATGTCGAGGGTGATGAGCTGGGTCGGATGCATGGTCTCGCCGTCGGCGAGCACACGCCCGTCCACTTTGATTTTGCCGGCGCCTCCTGGCCGGTAGCTGAGCGACACACGTGGGGCAGCAGCCGACAGCCGCGCCTCGAGCGCAGCAATGGCTGCCGCTTCGCGGCGGGCCGCGTCGACGAGCTTGCCCTCGGCTATGTTCCCGGCGAGAGCATCGTTCATTCGCCCGGCTTCAGTGTGGGCTAGGCGCGCCACCTCGAGACGCTCCGACAGCTCGAGCATGCGCCTACTGCATTCCATGGCGGCAAGCGTTCGCTTGAGTGCGTCGCGCATCTGCTGACTTTCGACAACGCGCGCCTTCAGGGCGCCAGAGCGCGCTTCCGCGCCGGCGAATAGCGGCGCGTGGTCGTGGATCGCGGCCTGCAACTTGGCGAGTTCGCCGGCGCGCCGGTCGAAGATGTCGAGCGCCTGCTTCAACGCGCCGAGATGCTTCTCGCACGAGACGACAGCCTGGTCGGCCGCCCTGGCCTTCTCGCGCGCCTCGCGGGCTTCCTCGAAAGCGCGCCGCGCCTCGTTGGCCCCTTGCTCACGCGCCTGCACGGCTTCGGGGTCTGCAAGTTTGGCTAAACGGTTCCGAAGCGTCTCCAACTCGTCGAGCCGCTCCTGCGCGCGCCCGAGCCGCGTCTGCGCCTCTGCTCTCTGCCTCTCGAGCATGGAAAGCTCGTCCAGCGCTGACTTGTACTCTCCTGTCGGGCGTCCGTGATGTGCCGTCACGAGAACCGAAAGCTGTTCCCTGACGCGCTCGCCGACAAAGCGCGCCGCGGTGCCGTCGGCAACGCTCTCTACTTCGCTCTCGATCGCCGCCATGATCGCCGTGCCACCGGTCTCGACCGGGGTCACTGCGGCGATCGGCGTCCCCTGATCGACGCACAGCAGCGCAAAATGGCCAGAGCCGCCGAGCAACTCGGACATCCGCGCCTCGGCGTCGACACCGCGCGTGATGGTGCCCGACTGCAAATCGCGCAGCTCCGCCGCCGGCGAGGACAGAAACTGCTTGCGGATCCGCCAGGATTTGCCGTCGATGTCGAAATCGACCTCGATCAGCGGCGCACCACCTGAGTAGGGACGGAACGCCTCAAGTTTGCGGTGCTTCGAGCGGTGCTGCTCGAACAGCGCGAGTTTCACGGCCTTGAGGATGGTCGACTTGCCGAACTCATTGGGGCCGGCAAGCACATCGAGACCGCCGCTCAACCCTTCGAGCGACACCGGCGCGCTGAAGCGACCCACCTCTTTCAGGCGAATGGCCCGGATCTTCATGACGGGGCCCTCGCTTCGGCTTGACGCGCCAGCGCGAACAGCCGGCGCAGAGCACGATTGGCGACCGCTGCCTCGGCGCCGCCCTGTTCGGCCGTGGCCTTCAAGCGTTGCGCGATGTCGCTGAGCACTGGTGAGTTCAACGCTTCGAGATCGGCCGCATCGGCGTAGGCGCTGACCCCGCTCAGGTCGGGCGCGAGATGGAAAAGCTGCGGTGCCAGCTTGCTGAGCCGCTCTTCAATGCGGACAAGCTCGATGAGCGCCGCGGTGCCGGTCAGCTGCAGTGCTAGCAAGGTGCGCGCTGCATTGCTCCCGAGCCGCGCGATCTCCGCCTCTATGGGCGTCAGGGAGGCCGCGCCGTCGACCTTCTGCTCGCGCCGCAACCACGTGAAATGCGCCGTGGGCACGCGCTCTACCTTCGGGGCAGCCGCACCGTCCAAGCGCACGATGAGCGCATTGCCGGGGTCGTTGTCGCGAAATCCGTCCGGCTCGGGGGTGCCGGAATACCAGGCGCGGTCGGAGACGCGCGTCGTGCCGTGCCAGTCGCCCAGCGCCAGATAGGCGAGCCCGGACGACTTCACGCGCGCGGGGTCGATCGGCACGTTGGCGTCGCCGGCGCTGCCGAAGCCCTGCACCGAGCCGTGTGCCAGACCGATGCGCAGCGCGCCGGCCGGCAAAGCCGCACCATCCATCCAAGCGGTCGGATCGCTGCTCGTGCGCTTCGACATCAGCGGTGCCGGCAACAGAACCACGCCAGCCGCCATTTCAACGGGCTTTGCTTCGAGATGCACGTGCACGTTTGCCGGCAAAGCGCCGACGAGCGCGCCCCACACCCCGCCGCTGCGGGCCGGATCGTGATTGCCCGGCAGTAAGTGCCAGGTGAGCGTCGGGTAGGCTCTGAGGCGTGCCATCAGCTGCCCGCTTAGCGCCACGGGCACCGTCTCGGCGTCGAACACGTCGCCGGCCACGAGCACCGCGGAGCAACCCTCGGCGGTGGCCGCGTTTGCCAGCCGATCGACCGCCTGCAGCCGCTGATCCCGCAGCACAGCGGGCTTGTCGCCCGGAAACGATCCGAAGCGCTTGCCGATCTGCCAATCCGCGGTATGCAAAAACGTTAATCGCATGAGCCCATAATGTTCTATCTTTGTTCACTAAACAAGCGCCAAATGATCACGCAGAACAAAGTTATCCACAGGCTCGGCTGGTAGTCTGCTGGCGGTCGCGCGGTCCGCCACCGCCAGCAGTTCAATCCTGTCGGGATTCGCGACCGACCCTCAGTCTTCGTCGTCGCCTTCCCCTTCCTCGTCGTCATCGACGAGACCCTTCAGCGTTTCGACGATCTGCAGCTCGCCGTCTTCCTTGGATTCCACCAGCCATTCGGTCAGGACCGTTTCGCCCTGCTTGAATATGACCTTGAACGGCATCTCGTCGCCCGAGACGGCAACGACATCGCCAGTGACAAATGCCATGAGACCCTCCATGCGTTTTTCGCCAGGCACGGCATCAGACGTGCACAGCCCTGGCACCCTAATAAGGATTCGAAATATTTCGAGCGTGCCGGCGGCAGCATTTCCCCTGTGGAAAACCCGGCGCGAACAAAATGTTGGCGCAGTGGGCTGAGGCGACGCGGCTGGTCGAGGCAGGCGCGAAGCCCTAGGTTGGCGGCCGTTTTTTGCGTCTTTGGGGGGATGACATGGCCCAACTGTTTTTTGCCTCGTTCGTCACTGTCGGCTTGCTGCTCGGCATGGTGTGCGGTGTCATCCTCGCGGTGCTCGTCTACACCGACAACGTCAACCTCGGCTTCGCCATCACCCTCACCATCATCATCAACGCGGTGATCTGGCTCATCAGCCCGTGGATAAGCGATCTATCGCTTCGCTGGTTCAACAAGATGGTGTTTCTCGACGATGCCGAGGCGAAGACGCGTTTTCCCCGGGTACATGCACTGGTGCATGACGTCGCCGGCCAGTACGGATTCAGTGCGCCGCGGCTCGGAATTATCCCCGACCGCAATCCGACGGCGTTCACCTACGGTCTGCTGCGCTCCAACGCGCGCATCGTCGTAACCGACGGCATCTTCGAGTTCCTCAACGAGGACGAGCAGCGCGCCGTCGTCGCGCACGAGCTCGGCCACATCGTCAACCGCGACTTCATCGTCATGACGGCGGCCGGCACGCTGGTGCAGATCCTCTATCAGGTCTACGCCGCGGCGATGCGCTCGGGAAAATCGAGCGACAAGAAGAATGGCCAGGCCATCGTCGGTCTCGCGGCGCTGCTCATGTACTACGTCGGCATCGACCTCCTCTACTATCTCAGCCGCACGCGAGAATACCTGGCCGACGCCTTCTCCGCCGAGCGCGTCGAAGCGCGCCACCTCGCTTCGGCGCTGGTTAAGATCGCTTACGGCATCGTGCAGGTGGAGGACACCGACGCCACCCAGAGCCTGTTGCAGAGCACGCGGCACATGGGCGTCATCGACGTCAAGAACGCGCGTTATTCCGGGCTCGAGGCAGAGAGCAGCGGGTTGCGGAGCACGGAGCGCGCTTCGGAGGCGATGCTGTTCGACGCGTACAACCCCTGGGCGCGCCTCATCGAGCTCAATTCAACGCATCCGCTCACCGGGCAGCGCATCTCCCATCTTGGCGACATCGCAACGCAGAAGGCGCAACCGTTCCCCGACTACGACTTCAAGGCCGCCGCGCTGCGCGTGCGCCTCGACAAGGGCGCGCTGTGGAGCCAGTTCTGGCGCGAGCTCGGCATTCTCGCCCTACCGTTCGTTGCTGCCCTCGTCGTCGGCCTGATGGGCTACTGGTGGCTGGCGCCTGCCGCCGCTGCGGTCGGCGTGCTATTCACCCTGCGGCTGCGCTATCCGCCAGCGCTCGCGCAACCCATAACCGTCGTTGCGCTGATGACCAACCCCGCAGCGTCACCCGTCATCGGCCGCCCGGCGCAGCTCACCGGCAAAGCGATCGGACGCGCCAACCCAGGCTTCATCGCCGGCGAAGATGTCGTCTATCAGGATCAGACGGGTCTCGTGACCGTCGACTTCCGTTCGATGCTCGGCTTCATCGGCGATCTGTTCGCCGGCTGGAAGCGCGTGCCCAAGCATCTTGGCCAGCAGGGGCAGGTGCAAGGCTGGTTCCGTCGCGGCATGGGCGGCTATGTCGTCATGAAAGAGCTCACCTCGACGGCTGGCGTGCTGCGCGCGCACCCCACCTTCTGGCAGGCGGCGCTATCGATCCTCGTCATCGCGGTAACGGCATTCGCCATTGTTGCCGGAACCGATAAGTTCGGTGTTCCAATGGGCAATAATGCCTCCATGCAGACCGAGGAGACTGACTCGGCGAGTGGTTCAGGGGGCAGCGAGGAAGCAGAACCTCCGGGCGAGGGTGAAGTCACGGAGACGCCGCGGCCACAGGAGTAGCCGCATAAGCGCCGTCATCCCTTGGATAGATTGTCGTCGCCGCATTCTTCGTGCAAAGGGTGACGACGAGGTGGCAGAAGCGGGATGCGAGAGGTATGAACACGTACATGCGGGCCGTAGCGCTTTGGCTGGCGAGCCTCGCCACCGCCATCTACCTAACTACGGCCGGCGCCCGCGCGGAGAATCTCGACGGCTACTGGATGGACTCCCATGGCGAGGTCATCCTCCAGTTCGGGCCCTGCGGCCGCGAGCGTTGTGGTCGCGTCGCCTGGCTGAAGAAACCCCGCGGCCCTGACCGCGGGCCGTTGCGCGATTTCCGCAACTCCGACATCAAACTTCAAACACGCTTCGTATGCGGTCTCGTCGTCGTCACCGGCTTCAAAAAGCAGCCGGATGGAACTTGGGCTGACGGCACCGTCTACGTGCCCGATCACGGCATGAGCTTCAGCGGCTATGCCGAGGTACTGGACCGAAACAAAGTCAAAGTTACCGGCTACATGCTGTTGCCGATCTTCGGATCGTCGGAGGTGTGGACGCGCATGCCGCGCAAGCCGCCTTCATGCGAAGAGCAGGCGAAAATGATCGCCGCCGGCAAGTGGTCCGAGGATACATCGGGCTGGGCGCCGGCACCGCCGCCGGTCGCCGCACGCTGAAGCTTCCCACACAGGAGCCATGCTCATGAGCACCTGTTTCCACGCTCTTCTCTCCGCTCTCCTGGCGCTGGCGTTGCCGATGTCGGCTGTTGCGCAAGTGATTCCAAAACAGAAGGGCCCCGTCCGCACGATCGGGCTTTTCAGCTTCCTCTGTTTGAAGCAGTTGCCCGATCTCAATGGCATCGAGCGCGCGGCAGGCTTCGGCGAGTTCGACCAGCTAACCGGCGAAGACCTCAAGCCCTACGCGCCGCAGGTTCCACCTGAGAAACTGCTCGCCTGGCGCTATCACGATCACGGCGAGGAGTTCGTCCTCGTCGCCTCGCAGGCGAAACCCGACGACGCGTTCAAGAAGCAAGTGCCAGCCTTCGCTAATGCGAAGAACACGGCGTGCTCCCTGCGCGTGCCAAGCTCGCAGCCCGATCCCCTGCTTGGCGAATTGACGCGCACGATGGGCCGCGCCGCCGATCAAACGTGGCAGGAAGGCGCCATGCGTGTGCACTCGTGGACACACCAGCAGGGTGACGCGCTGAGCTACGTTCACTACTATGTGCCGGAAAAAGCTGGAGCAATCGCGATACTCAACGCGAGTGTATTCGTCAAGAGTTGACGCGCGATCATTTCGCTTCCGCTTGTTCCGCCGGGAACAGCATCCTTTCCTCGATCCGTACATTTTGCGCGCTGGACGAGCGCCCGCTTGCGTGGTGGCGCGCGTTTTCATAGGTGAGGACCAACAGCTTTTGGGAGGTGCCCATGCGTATTGATCGTATTGCCCTGTACGGCGCTGCCGTCGCCATCGCGATGATGTCGGTCGCCGCGGCACGTGCCGACAATGCCGCAACCGGCGTCTGGATCGATCACACGGGGCGCGGAGCCGTCGAGATTACCGAGTGCAATGGCAAGCTGTGCGGCCACGTCGCGTGGGTGAAGGACACCAAGAATTCCGACCAGTGCGGCAAGCAGATCATCGGCAACGTCAAGTCGGTCGGTAAGAACAAGTGGGACAACGGCTGGATCTATGATCCCGATTCCGGTTCCAAGTACGATGTCGAACTGACGCCCGTCGGCACCGAGAAGCTCAAGGTCGTTGGCTATGCCGGCACCAAGTGGCTGAGCGAGACCTACACGTGGAAGCGCGCACCTGCAGATTTGCAGAAGTGCAATACCTCAGGCGACAGCGCCAAGGTGACAGTGCCGGCTCCGGCGACGGCCGACAAACCGGCCGAGACCGCCAAGAAGGACGAGGCGAAGCCGGACACCGCGACGAAGCCCGACACTGCAACTAAGTCCGCCACAGTTCAGCTCGACGAGGCTAAGCCCGAAGCCGACAAGGAGACCGCGAAGCCCGCGACGGCGAAGATTGACGAGCCGAAGCCGGCGGACGAAGCCGCGGCGGCTGACACGAACGATGAAGCGAGCGACGAGCCCAAGGGCCGTAAGCGCAACGGCAAGGTCGTCGCCCGCCTCATGGAAGAGCTGGAGAGCGGCGACGGCCCTGTGAAGCTGAAGCGCTCCGGCAAGACGTGCAAAGTCACTGCGCCGTTCGTCGGCGTTGTCAGCTTCCCTTGCGACGGCGACAAAGACTGAGCGCTTAGCGCCTCAACTACGACCCCAAAAGCCCGCGGTCCACGCCGCGGGCTTTTCCTTTTCATCCTCCGTCGGCGCCAGAATGCCGGCGGGCAAATCGCGGCCTCGCGCGACGCTGATCACCTGCATCGGCTCGGCGACGCCACGCACCTCGACCTGCATCGCGAGGTCAGACGGCGGCTCCCATCCGGCCTGCAACGCCACATCGCGCGAAAGGATGAGCTGCACGTCCTTTTCTTTGGTCAGGCCCTCGAGCCGGCTGGCAACGTTGACGGGATTGCCGATCACCGTGAAGTCGACCGAGTCGCCATAGCCGATGCGACCCAGCAACAGCGGCCCGGCATCGATACCCATGCCGACGGCGAGCGGCCGCCCCAGCTCGGGTTCGAGCTGCGCATTGATGCGATCGAGCGCCAGATCAATGTCGCGCGCCGTGCGCAGCGCCTGACGGCATCCACACTCGACGCCGTCGCGCTGACCGAACACCGCCAGCAACCCGTCACCCAGGAACTTGTCGATCCAGCCGCCGTGCGCGCTGATGGCGGCACCGACGACGCCGAAGAACTCGTTGAGAACGTAGACGATGTCGAATGGCAGCCGCTTCTCCGAGAGGCGCGTAAAATCCCGCAGGTCGACGAACATCACGACCAGCGCCTTCTCGACGCCCGCTGAATCCGCCTCTTCGATCTCGGCGCCCTCGGGCCCCGTGCTGTCGGATTTCAATAGGCGCGTGACGACGATATAGTGCTCGGGCCTGATCTGGCAGGCGAGCCGCACGTTCGGTGGCGCGCCGATGCTGCCTAGCGTCACGCTCTCAGGGAACACAGGCGTAGGCAGGGCGAACGAGCCGCGCTCGATGCGCACGCGGCAGGTGGAGCAGCGCGCGCGGCCGCCGCAAACGGAAGCGTGCGGCACCCCCTTCATCCGGCTGATCTCAAGGAGGGTTGACCCTTGCGGCACCTTGACTGATGGGCCGGCGGTATAGGCGACGGTCACCTTCGGCCCTGCGAGGCGCCCGAAGTAGGTCCAGCCGATGCATCCCAACACAACGGCCAGCACGGCACCGAACTCAAAGCGCGCCAAGTTGCGCAGCCACGCAAGCGTCTCGCCCGCCGCCTCGCCGGGCCAGCGAGTCAGGACCTTGAGATTGGCCAACACCGACGGGATCTCGATGGCGGCGGCGACGTTGCTGCCGGCGACGGCAAAGCCGCCGAGCGCGGCTAGCGGAATGATAATGGCCAGAGTCAGCAATAGCGGGAAGATGCGCCGGTAAGGCGCATAGAGCCGCAGCCAGAAATGAATGCCCATGCAGCCGTGCACCCACACGATGACGAGCAGCAAGCTTTGGATGATGGCGCTCGCCGGCCACAGACGCGCGAGCTCGTAGACGTAGATGTCGTTCACGTTGAAGTAGACGTGCGCGATGCGCGTATTGACGATGTGCGGCAGCAAGAGGAACGGGATCGATATCCCGAGCAAGATCTGCACGAGTTCCCAGCGCGGCAGCCGCAATGTCGCGCGTCCGGCGAGCTTGTAGAGCCCGAGCGAAGCATGCACGATGAGCGCCGCGAGCAGCACGACCGTCCCCGGCCAGGAGCGCGTCACCATCCAGCGCCACTGCTGCACGACCTGCATCACGTCGATGCTGATCAGGCCTAGCGCGTGATTGATGAAGTGCGTGGCGGCGAACGTGAAGAGGATGAGCCCGGAGACGAGCCGCATCCGCTGCAGATAGTCGCCGCGCCACAGGACATGCATCGGTATCGGTCACCCCAGAATGACGGGCGCAGACTATACATGCGCCGCGTCCGGGGCTAATGCCCAGTTTCTGGGTTGCCGAGGCGACGCCCGAGGAAAACCAGCTCGCGGCCGTCGACAGTCGTACTGGCACGCCTACGAAAGCCGACCCGCTCGTAGAAGCGGACGTTGCGTGCGTCGACTGAGGTGACAACGTGCATGCCAATGGCACCAGCTCGCGCTGCTTCTTCGGCAAAAGCCTCGATGAGGTCAGCGCCGATGCCACGGTTGCGGAACACCGGCGCTAGATTGACGTGCAGGTGCGCTGGAAATTCGTTCGTGGCGGCGGCGAAGTCGTCAAATCCGCTACCTTCGTCCAGCGCGCCGACGAGATATCCGGCGAGCGTGCCATCTGCGGCCATCGCGACGTATGCCCATTGCGGATGCTGCATCAAATAGCGTGCGAACCACCGCTCGCGGAACGCCTCCCGCGCGGCCTCGCTGGCAAACGATTTGGTCCCGCTGGCGTCGAAGAAGATCGCATCGAGCTGTCGGGTTAGCAGCTCGGGCCGATCCACATCGGCCCAGCGCCGGATGGTGATCGCGCTACGGATATCGGCTTTGGCTTCAGACATCGTGCGATGGTGCCTGCATCGGTGCCCCCGCTCTCTATGGCTAGTTCAAGCACGCCCGATAGCGCGTCCACCAATTGCTGTCCTTGGTGACGATCGCCCGACGCGCAAAGCGGCGGCACGAGCCCGGAGAGCGATCGGTATCGCTGTAGTAGCGGTAGTAGTACGGCTGCTTGTTATCGTTGTCGCGCACATCACCGGCCCCGCGTAACGGAGCACGGCGCGATTTGAGGCCACCATAGCGGCCGCTTCGATCGCCACGATGCGCATCGCTGGCGACGCCCCTACCTGGCAACGCGCCGGGCCGCGCATCGTAAGGCGCAGCCGAGACGGTGAGCGGCAACGCGCCAGCCCACACGCCCAACGCCAAGCCTAGCAAAACCCACCTAGCCATTCGCAACTCCACAGCGAGCATCACCAATATATGGGTGTCCGCGGCAGAATACTTCCCTTAAGCGGGAGCCGGCTGGCCATCGTCGTTAACAGCGGGTTCGCCGTCGTCGGCTGCCGGCATCGGCACTGAGCCGTAGTTCGGGCTGAACGGCTGCGTCGGGTCATCGTCGCGACGATACATGCGCAGCGGCGGCGGCCGTTGCCCCTCGAGCCCATCACCTTCCATCTCGCCTAGAGACGGCGTCGGCTTGGGCTCGGGCTCTGAGATGTTCGCCATGAGGCCGCCGAAAAGGCCGCCTGTTGGCGAGGACGCAGCGGTGCTGCATCCGCCGAGACCCAGCGAGACGAGGGAGAGCAGGAGCGCCACGCGTGCGCATGACGCTCCTGAACGCACTCCACCACGCACTGACACCACACGCGACAAGGACATGGGACACGCCTCTCTACGAACGCGACTGTCCCAATTCTGAACACTCGAGGTTAACGCTGCCCTAACCGCTGTGCCGGCTTAAAGCGGTCATCGTTCAGTTGGCGAGCCGAAAGAGGCCGCTGCCACTAAGGCCATTGAAAACCGCCTGCACGGCGATGCCGGACAACAGGATGCCGAACACGCGCATCAGCACGCGCTGCGCGGTAATGCCAATCATGCGATTGAGCTGATGCGACAGCAGCAGTAGCCCGAGCGTGATCACCATCACGGCGGCGAGCGCGCCGACAACCGACGTCAGCGCCCAAGCATTTCCTTCCGCGTTGGCCGCCAACAGTATGCCGGCGCTCATTGCGCCAGGCCCGGCGAGCAGTGGCATTGCCAGGGGAAAAACAGCGATGTCGTCCTTCGTGTGTGCCTCCTCGTCTTCCGGCTGCGTGAGCTTGAAGGCGCTGGTCGGCTTGGCGAAGATCATGTCGAGAGCGATGATCAACAGCACAATGCCGCCGCCCGTTTGCAGTGCTGCAATGCTGACGCCAAGCTCATCCAGCAGCGGCTGACCAAGCACCGTGAATACGAGCAGCAGCAGGCTGGCGATGATCGTCGCGCGGACAGCTATCGCCGCACGCTCGCTGGCACTCATCTTCGGCGTCAGCATCGCGAACAGGACTGCCGCCTCCACCGGCCCGATGGTGGCGAAGAACGTCGTGAAGCTCGTCAGTGCGAACTCGAGCATGGCTTTGCCTAATGGGACGGCGCAGTGGTGCACTCGCCGCACAATTTCTCAGCGGTTTATCAGCAGTCGTTTGCCTAGGCTGCTAACGCACTCAACTCGTGGAACAAATCCGTTGTCAGACGCTTTCTCTGATCTATCATTCAAAGGTCGAGTCTGGGGGACCCGACGTTGACCTTGGGGGATTTCGATGCAAGAGCCCGAGATTGCCGCCCTGCTGCGAGGATACAGCCTGACAACGGCCGAGATCCTCTATCGCCTGCCCGACCACCCTGCCCTGCTGCAATCGTACATCTGGCAGGACTACGATCTTCACCCGCGCTTTCCCAAGCTGAAGAGCTTCCTCGACTTCTGGTCGGTGAAGCTCGACGGCAAGTTATTTAAGGTGACGGTCGCCCACAACAAGCTGCTGGCGCCTGCCGAGGTCAGTCTCGTTGGCGCAGAGTTCATGGTGCACTAACCGGGTCGGCACCGAACGGAAAGAACGCTCCGCCGCTCCATATGCCAGCAACGCGCCGGGTTTCGCGCGTCTCCTGCGCGGCGAGCGCAACGAGATCGTGCAGCAGGGCACGCGTCAGCAGCGCCTCGAGCCGACCGCGCACGAGCACATACGGTTTCAGGCCGCGGCCCGGCTCCTGCTCGGCAAAACGCAGTGGATGCTGCGGCCCGCACGCAACCACATCGTCGACATTGGTGCGGAAGGTGAGCTGTTGTGCGCTCCCCTTGCCGCCAACCTCCATCTCGACGGCGAGGAACGGCGCATCTTCCACGTCGACGTCGACCATCTCGGCCGGTGTCACGACATACGTGCGTCCGTCTGCATCCTTGCGTAATACGCCGGCAAACAGTTTAACCAATGCGGGCCTGCCGATCGGGCTGTCGCGATAGAGCCATGTGCCGTCGCGGCGGATCTTCAGGCCGATATCGCCGCAATAGGGCGGATGCCAGCTCTCCACCGGAGCCGGGCGGCGCTCCGGTGCCGCCGCCGCCATTCCTTCGAGCTTGCCGAAATCACCCAACTTTTCTGCCTTTGTGCCGTCCATATTCCGCTTCTGGGGGCAACTACACTGCGTGCCTGCGTGTGACACCCTTACCCCCAGTCTAACGTAACATTCACTTGACCCGACGCATGCCGCCTTGGATCGTTCCGTTCATAATTTTGTTAAGCTATCCGCCCGCCACGCGTATTCTCGCCCCCGAAACGAAAAGCGAGCCCCAATCGCCATGAGCACCCTCACCGAAACGCACGTCGATATCGTCCCCCGCCTCGAGGCGGCCTCCGAGCGGGTGCAAAGGGCGCATAAGGCTGCCGCCTCGGTTATCTTCGGCCAAGACGTCGTCATCGAGCGAACGCTGGTCACCATCCTGTCCGGCGGCCACGCATTGCTCATCGGCGTCCCTGGCCTCGCCAAGACGCTGCTCGTCGAGACGCTCGGCAAAGTCCTCGGTCTCGACGCCAAACGCGTGCAGTTCACGCCCGACCTTATGCCCTCCGACATCATCGGCTCCGAGGTGCTGGAGGACGCTCCGGGCAAGTCGCGCTCCTTCCGCCTCGTCAAGGGCCCGATCTTCACCCAGCTGTTGATGGCCGACGAGATCAACCGCGCTTCCCCGCGCACGCAGTCAGCGCTGTTGCAGGCTATGCAGGAGCACCATGTCACGGTCGCCGGCGCGCGATATGATATCCCCACGCCGTTCCACGTGCTCGCCACGCAAAACCCGCTCGAGCATGAAGGCACGTATCCGCTCCCCGAAGCGCAGCTCGACCGCTTCCTTTTGCAGATCGACGTGTCATACCCGGACGTACTCGCCGAGCGGCGCATGCTTTTCGCCACGACCGGCACCGACGATCGCCACCTCGATGCCGTGCTCACCGGTGTCGAGCTGATGAGCATCCAGCGTCTCGTGCGCCAGATCCCGGTTCCCGACAAAGTTGTCGATGTAATCCTTAAGCTGGTCCGTTCGGCGCGTCCCGGCACCGGCGTCAGCGACGCAACCGATCGCTACGTCGCCTGGGGTCCCGGCCCGCGCGCCAGCCAGGCGCTGATGCTCGCCGTGCGCGCCAAGGCACTGATCGACGGGCGCCTCGCACCGTCAGTCGACGATGTACTGTTGCTCGCCGAACCGATCTTGAAGCACCGCATGGCGCTAACCTTCGCCGCCCGCGCCGAAGGCCAGGACCTCAGCGCCATAATCTCGCGACTCGTGGCGGCGGTGGAGTAGAAATGGCGAACGGCGCGCACTCCCGCCTGGATCCTGCCAAGGGTGCCGGGGTCCTGGCGCTCGAACGCGAAGCGCACGGCCTTGCCGACCGCCTGCCGGAAATCCTCATCGACGCGCAGCGTATCGCGCAGACTGTAGCGCACGGCCTGCACGGCCGCCGGCGCGCCGGCCCGGGCGAGACGTTCTGGCAGTTCCGCCAGTTCCAAGCGAGCGACACGCTGCGCCAGATCGACTGGCGCCGCTCGGCGAGCTCAGATCATCTCTACGTCCGCGAGCGCGAGTGGGAGGCGGCGCATACCGTATGGCTGTGGCCGGATCTCTCGGAGTCGATGAACTTCCGCAGCCACCTCGCAACGACGACCAAGCGCGACCGCGCCGCGCTTCTCATGTTGGCCGCCGCCGAGCTGCTCGTGCGAGGCGGCGAGCGCGTCGCCATGCTCGGGCTGACGCAGCCGACTGCCAGCCGCAAGGCGACGACGCGCATAGCCGAGGCGATCCTTGCCCATGAGGGCTCCGCGCCGACCAGCGCCACGCAGCCGCCGAAGGTGCACCTCGCCCGCTTCTCAGGCGCCATCCTATTCAGCGATTTCCTCGATCCCATCGCCAAGACACGCGAGCACGTTGAGACTCTCGCCGCCGACGGTTCCGTCGGCCACCTCATCGAGATCGTCGATCCGGCCGAAGAGACCCTCCCCTACGAGGGGCGCACCGAATTTCTCAGCCCGGACGGCGGCCAACGCTGGGTCGCCGACCGCGTGCAAAGCCTGCGCGCGCAATACAAGGAGCGACTCGAGGCGCACCGCGCCGAACTGATTGAGCTGACTAAGCGGCTTGGCTGGTCGTTCCTCGTGCATCACACTAATCGCTCGCCAGCCGAGCCGCTGCTGACCCTCATCATGCGCATGCAGGGCGGCGGCGGCGACCATCGCTGGCAAGGCCAGGAATTCGCCGCGACCGGCACTGAGGCACGCCAATGAGCTTCGGCGCCCTAGCGTTCCTCAATCCCTGGCTACTCGCGGCGCTGGCAACGCTGCCCATCATCTATTGGCTGCTACGGACAGTTCCGCCCAGCCCGCACCAGGTCACGTTCCCGCCGACGCGCATCCTGGTCGGCCTCGATAACCAGGAAAAAACGCCAGCCGCTTCACCTTGGTGGTTGACGCTGCTGCGCCTGCTGGCCGCCGCGCTGCTCATATTCGCGCTGGCCGAGCCGGTGCTGAATCCTTCGCGCGAAGCGGCCCACGACGGCACCGGTCCGGTCGCCATCGTGGTCGACAACGGCTGGGCTTCGGCCTCCCGCTGGGACGAACGCACGCGCATGATTGATCGCATCATCGCCGAGGCCGAAGGCAAAAGCCGGCCGGTGGTCATCGTCCCGACGGCTAGCACGGCCAAGAGTTTCACCGCGCGCATCGAAGCGCCAGCCGAAGCGCGCTCCAGCGCCGCCGCACTCGCCCCGCAGCCCTTTGCGCCCGATCGTCTCGCCGCTGCCGGCGCACTCGACATCGCGCTGGCCGGCGCCAAGGGCGGCACCAGCATCGTCTGGCTGAGTGACGATATCGATCACGACGGTAAGGCGGCGGAGGCAGCAGACAAGCTGCGCGGCCTCGCCCAGGGTGGCACCTTCGCTGTCATCGAGGACGGCGGCTCAACCGAGCCACTCGGCGTCGCAGCCGCCATCGGCCAGAGCGGCAAGCTGGAAGCGCGCGTGCTGCGCCCCAAGGGCGGCGCACGTAACGGCTTCGTGCATGCCATCTCGACGCGTGGGCAAAGCCTTGCCGAAGCGCCGTTCACATTTACCGTCGGCGCAAGCGCGACGACCGTGCCATTCGATCTGCCGCTCGAGTTGCGCAATCAGGTCGGCCGCGTCGAAGTTGCCGGCGAGCGCTCGTCCGGCGCTGTCAGCCTCATCGACTCGCGGTCGCAGTGGCACCGCGTGGCGCTCATCTCCGGCGAGAGCCGCGAGCAGGCGCAGCCGCTGCTGGCCCCGCTGTACTACATCGAAAAGGCGCTTAACCCCTTCGCCGAGCTGATCAAGCCGAAAGGGTCGAACCTCGCCGCCGGAATCCAGGAAGCGTTGTCGCAGAACCCGAGCGTGCTCATGCTGGCGGACATCGGCACGCTTTCGGGCGAGGCGGCCAAACACGTCGAGGAATGGGTGAACAAGGGCGGCGTGCTCGTACGCTTCGCCGGGTCGCGCCTCGAGAACGGAGGCGACGAATTGCTGCCCGTGCCACTGCGTATCGGCGGCAGGACGCTCGGTGGTGCGCTGTCCTGGTCGACACCGCAGAAGCTGGCCCCAATCGAAGATTCAAGCCTCTTTGCCGGCACGCCGGTTCCGCCGGACGTGACCGTCAGCCGTCAGGTGCTCGCCGACCCGGCCATGCTCGGCCCCGACCTGCACGTGTGGGCGCGGCTGCAGGACGGCACGCCGCTCGTCACCGAGCGCAAGTTCGGCGAGGGACAGATCATCCTGTTTCACGTCACGGCCAACTCCGATTGGTCGAACCTGCCACTGTCGGGTCTGTTCGTTGAAATGCTGCGCCGCATCTCGGCGCTCGGCTCGGGCGTTGCCGACGGTGGCTCATCCGCGGGCAGCAACGAAGCGAGTGCACCCGACTCACCATCCGTTCTGCCGCCGCTGCAGACGCTGGACGGCTTCGGCATCCTGATTCCGCCGCCGCCCACGGCGCAGCCCGTGCCGGCAGCAAAGGTGCACGACCTCGTGCCGAGCCCCGATCATCCGCCCGGTTACTACGGCGCCGGCGGCTCACCGCGCGCCGTCAACATTTTGGGTCCCAAGAGCGTGATCGCACCGCTCCCTGCGCTACCCGCGGGAGCTGAGCGCCTCAGCTATGGAAGCGAAAGCGCGCAACCCTTGAAGTCATGGCTGCTGCTCGCCGCGCTGGCTCTGCTGTTCGCCGACATCATCGCTGTCATTCTGTTGCAGGCCGGCGGCTTCGCCCTATGGCGCAACGTCCGCCGCGGCCCTGCCCACGCCGCACTCGCATTCGCCTTCTTAGGTGCCGTCGCGCTGGTCATCGCCACCCCGGATGCGCGCGCGCAAGCACCAGCCGAGCCCGCCACACAAGAAAGCGCCGTGAGCACACAAGCGGCGGACGAGCGCGCCATCGAAGCGACGAGCAAGGTCACCATCGGCTATGTGCTGACCGGCGACCAGAACATCGACGAGATCAGCCGCCTTGGCCTCGACGGCCTCGGCCGCCTGCTCTCCGTGCGTACTGCCGTCGAGCCCGGCCGCCCCATGGGCGTCAACATCCTCACCGACGAGATCGCTTTCTACCCGGTGCTCTACTGGCCGGTGCTGCCCGACGCCAAGGCGCTGCCCGAGGCGACCCTCGCCAAGATCGACGCCTACATGAAGCAGGGCGGCCTCATCATCTTCGACACGCAGGACTTTGGCCGCGGCCTCGCCGGCAGCGGGGTCACACCAGGCGTCGGCGAATCCGCGCTGCAGCGGATCATCGGCAAGCTCGACATGCCGCGCCTCGAGCCGGTGCCGGAGAACCACGTGCTGACCAAAGCATTCTACTTGTTGCGCAACTTCCCCGGCCGCTGGGATGGCGGGCAGCTCTGGGTCGAAGCGCTTGAGGGTGCCGGCCAGGACCAGAGCCGGCGCGCGCGCGTCTCCGACGGCGTCACCTCGATCATTGTCACGCCCAACGATCTCGCGGCCGCGTGGGCGCTGGATGAAAGCGGCCGTCCGCTCTACCCGACCGTCGGTGGCGGCGAGGACCAGCGCGAAATGGCCTTCCGCACCGGCATTAACATCGTCATGCACGCGCTGACCGGCAACTACAAAGCCGACCAGGTGCACGTGCCGGCGCTGCTCGAACGACTCGGGCAATGAGGCACAGCGTATGAATTGGTCGATCGATTTCGCACCGATGCTGCCAACCCCGTTCTTCTGGGCGGCGGGTGCGCTTGCTGTCGTGCTCGTCGGCTATCTGTTGTACCGCCGCACGCGCGGGGCGCTGCTGCGCGCCGCCGCCATCGCTGCCGTGCTCGCCGCCCTCGCCAATCCGACGCTGCGCGAGGAGCAGCGCGAGAGCCTCGCCAACGTCGCCATCGTCATCGTCGATGAAAGCGCGAGCCAGACGCTCGGCGACCGCAAGGCGCAGACCGCCGCCGTCAAAGCCGGCCTCGAAGCCAAACTCGGCAAGATCCCCAATCTCACTGTCAAATGGGTGCCAGCCTCGCGCCCCGGCGACATGACCTCGCCCGGCACGCACCTTTTCGCCGACCTCAACAAGGCGCTGGCCGATACGCCACCCGACCGCCTCGCCGGCGTCATCCTGCTGACCGACGGCGAGGTACACGACGTGCCCAAGTCAGCCGCCGCGCTTGGTTTCGACGCGCCAGTGCACGCGCTGCTCACCGGCGCCCCCGACGAGTTCGACCGCCGCATCGAGGTCCTTTCGGCGCCGCGCTACGGCATCGTCGGCCAGTCGCGCAGCATCGAGATCGCCGTGCGCGAAGCCGGCAAGACCGGCGGCACTAGTGAGCCGATCACCTTGAACGTGCGCCGCGAGGGCCGGGCCGACGAGCGCGTTACCACGGTGCCCAACAGCCCCGTCAAGATCGAGATGCCGTTCCCGCACGCGGGACAAAACATTCTCGAAGTCGAGCTCGACACCGCACCGGGCGAGCTGACCCCCGCCAACAACCGTGCGGTCATCGCCGCCGAGGGCGTGCGCGAGAACCTGCGCGTGCTGCTCGTTTCCGGCGAGCCGCACGCCGGCGAGCGCACGTGGCGCAACTTGTTGAAGTCGGACGCCGCCGTCGATCTCGTGCACTTCACCATTTTGCGCCCCCCCGAGAAGCACGACGGTACACCGATTAATCAGTTGTCGCTCATCGCCTTCCCGACGCGCGAGCTGTTCTCGGAGAAGATCAACGACTTCGACCTGATCATCTTCGACCGGTACCAGCACCGCGGCCTGTTGCAACTGCCGTACTACGACAACATCGCGCGCTACGTCGAAGAGCACGGCGGCGCACTGCTCATCGCCGCCGGCGACGACTATGCCGGCAACCTCAGCCTGTTCCGCACGCCGCTGTCGCCGGTGCTGCCGGCGATCCCGACCGGGCGCGTGCTATCGGAGCCGTTCAAGGCCAAGCTAACTGGAGATGGCCGCAAGCATCCCGTCACGCAGGGCCTGTCCGGTGCCGGCACGGCCGACGGCCAGCCGACCTGGGGCCGCTGGTTCCGCCAGGTCGAGGTGCAGCCAGAGCACGGCCGCACGCTGATGGACGGCGCCGAGAAGCAGCCGCTGCTGGTCCTGGATCACAAGGGCAAGGGCCGCGTCGCGCTTCTGACTTCGGACCAGGCTTGGCTGTGGGCGCGCGGCTACGAAGGCGGCGGCCCGCACAGCGACCTCCTGCGCCGCCTGTCGCACTGGCTGATGAAGGAGCCCGATCTCGAGGAGGAGCGCCTCATTGCTACGGCGCGCGGCTTGCACCTCAACCTCGAGCGCCGCTCGATGGAGGACAAAGTCGCGCCCGTGATGCTGTCGGGTCCGGGCGGGGAGACCCCGCAGGTGACGCTCGAGCCCGCCGGACCCGGTGTCTGGCGGGGCGCCGTCGACGTGAAGATCCCCGGCCTCTACAAAGCGCAGACACGCACCAATGAGGGCGAGCTGCAGGCCGTCGCGCACGCCGGCATCGACGACCCGATCGAGATGAGCGAAGTGACGGCGACGGACGCCAAGCTGCAGCCGATCATCGACGCTACCGGCGGCGGCACGTTCTGGATGAGCTCGTCGGCGGAGGCAACGCGCGCCAACCCGTCATCCGTCGACGTGCCGCGCGTCTCCATGCTGTCGAATGCCAAGGTGCTCGCCGGCTCCGGCTGGCTCGGCCTCAAGGATCGCGAGGCGTTCGTCACCCGCGGCGTGAAGCTGACGCCGATGTTCACCGGCCTGTCGGCGCTGGCGATGCTGCTGCTGCTCGTCTCGCTCGCCTGGTGGCGTGAAGGCCGCTAGCAGTCGTCTACCTCCTACACGGCTTGCCGCGCCTAAAGGCCCGGCGCACAGTCCCCGCGTTCGAATCAAAGACATTGCGGGAGGCTATCAATGGACACGTCGCTCTTTATCGCCCGGTTGATCGGGCCGCTCTTGCTGGCGGTCGGCGCCGCCGCGCTCATCAATCAGTCAAACATGCGCCAGATGGCGACAGATTTCCTCGCCAGCCGGCCGCTTGTCTTTGTCGTCGGCTTTTTGACGCTGCTCGGCGGTCTCGTCATCCTCAACACCCACAACGTCTGGGAAGGTTGGCCGCTGATCATCACCATTCTCGGCTGGCTGTTCGTCATCGGCGGCGCCATTCGCATCCTGATCCCCGACAAGGTCCGCGGGCTGGGCGAGGCGATGCTGCAAAAGCCGGGCGTGCTGACCGGAAGCGGCGCCGCCCAGGCGCTGGTTGGCGCCTTGCTATGCTACTTCGGGTACGCGGCCTAGGGCACTTGCGTGCGCCGTCTTGACGGCGCACACTAACGGCTTGTTCCGAGGGGCGCCGGTGAACCGGCTGAGATCGCGTCGATTGCGCGAGCACCCTTAGAACCTGATCCGGGTCATGCCGGCGAAGGGACGGAATATGGTCGGGCACCTCGCAGCGCATTCAAGATGCCAATTGCCGTCTGCACTCAGGGTGGGCGCCCTCTTCTTCGCGTCAACCTTCGCTGTGAGCGTCGCCGCGCAGGCCGGCTGCCGTAACGAAACGATCGAGAGCGCCCGCTACGTCATCTGCGAGTTCAAAGCGAGCGACGGCATCGAGCTGTTCCTGCGCGATGCACATGGTGCCCCGCTGGGCCAGTTCAGCCGCGTGCAGGACGCTCTCGCCGCCCGCCGGCGAACACTGCTGTTCGCCATGAATGCCGGCATGTATCACGAGGATCGCTCGCCGGTCGGCCTGTACGTAGAGAACGGGCAAGCGCTCAAGCGCCTGTCGACGGCGAACGGACCGGGCAACTTCAGCATGAAGCCCAATGGCGTCTTCTACGTCGACGGCACGTCCGCCGGCGTGCTCGAGACAGCCGCGTTTGCACGGCGCAAGCTGAAGCCGGCCTTCGCCACCCAGTCGGGTCCGATGCTGGTGATCAATAGGCGTCTGCATCCGCGATTCCTGGCCAATGCCACATCGCGCAACCGGCGCAACGGCGTCGGCGTTGCCGGATCAAAGGTGAAGTTCGTGCTGGCCGAGACGCCGGTCACTTTCCACGAATTCGCGCGCGTGTTCAGGGACGTCTTGAAGACACCCAACGCGCTCTATCTCGACGGCTCCATCTCGCGCCTTTACGCCGCCGACATCCACCGCAACGACATCGGATTTCCCATGGGACCGATCGTTGCCGTTTCCGCTCCTCTCCCCGATAAACAGCAGGGCTCAAAGCCATGAACAAGGTCACGCGCAATTCCGAGCTGACGCTGCCCAAGGTGACTACGGGGCCGCTGCCCGCCTCACGCAAAGTGTATCTGTCGCCACCCGATCATCCCGACGTCAACGTGCCGTTGCGCGAGATCGCGCTGACGGAGAAGGCCGGCGAGCCGCCGTTCCGCACCTACGATCCGTCCGGCCCCTACACCGATGCGGCGGCCGAGATCGACGTGACGCGCGGGCTGCCGCGCCCACGCAAAGCCTGGATCAAAGAGCGCGGCGGCATCGAGCAATATGCAGGCCGCGAGGTCAAGCCCGAGGACAACGGCAACGTCTCGCCGAGCCATCTCGCTCGCGACTTTGCCGAAAAGCCGCAGCCCTTCCGAGGTCTGGCGGGCCAGCCCGTCACGCAGCTCGAATACGCGCGCGCTGGCATCGTCACCAAGGAAATGGCCTACGTTGCCCACCGCGAGAACCTCGGCCGCGTCGCCGTGCTCGCCCGTGCCAAGGCGGCGCTGGCCGATGGCGACAGCTTCGGCGCCGACATCCCGGCGCATATCACGCCTGAGTTCGTGCGCTCCGAGATCGCCCGCGGCCGCGCCATCATCCCCGCCAACATCAATCATGGCGAGTTGGAGCCGATGATCATCGGCCGCAACTTCCTGGTGAAGATCAACGCCAACATCGGCAACTCCGCCGTCACATCCTCGGTCGAGGAGGAGGTCGAGAAGATGGTGTGGGCGATCCGCTGGGGCGCCGACACGGTGATGGATCTCTCCACCGGCCGCAACATCCACACGACGCGCGAGTGGATCATCCGCAATGCGCCGGTGCCCATCGGCACGGTGCCGATCTACCAGGCGTTGGAGAAGTGCGACGGCGATCCCGTCAAGCTGACGTGGGAGATCTACAAGGACACGCTGATCGAGCAGTGCGAGCAGGGCGTCGATTATTTCACCATCCACGCCGGCGTGCGCCTGCCGTTCGTGCCGCTCACCGCCAATCGCGTGACCGGCATCGTCTCGCGCGGCGGCTCGATCATGGCCAAGTGGTGCCTCGCCCATCACAAGGAGAGTTTCCTCTACGAGCGCTTCGAAGAGATTTGCGACATCATGCGCGCCTACGATGTCTCGTTCTCGCTCGGTGACGGATTGCGTCCCGGCTCGATCGCCGACGCCAACGACCGCGCGCAGTTTGCCGAGCTGGAGACGCTGGGCGAATTGACCAAGATCGCCTGGGCGCGCGGCTGCCAGGTCATGATCGAGGGCCCCGGCCACGTGCCGCTGCACAAGATCAAGGTCAACGTCGACAAGCAGCTGAAGGCGTGCGGCGAAGCCCCGTTCTATACGCTGGG
>DATBSP010000143.1:0-24573 GCA_036559705.1 Hyphomicrobium sp. | reverse complement strand
GAGATCTCCTGCCCGTTGACGACCTGATATCCGTCGCGACAGACGATGCCCGCCTGGGCCGAGATGGGAAGAAGGCCCACCGTCGTTGCGATCAACGCGATTGGTCGGATCATGTTCGCCTCACGGATCAATTTGCACTTGATGCGCTCTAACGGGTGCGCCGGATCCCTTCGTTCAAGACTTTCACGGGGGGCACACCTGACAGAGCCTATGCACTACCAGCTCCTGCGCTCGCCGGGGCGGCTGCTCGCGAACCTTGAAGTCCCGAGCGCGTTGTCGACAAGCGCTTTGAACCGAACAGGCCTACTTGGCGCGTTTCGTTCGCCGACCGCTGGCGCGCTTGGCCGGAGGCTTCCTCACGGCGGCCTTGCGGCGAGCTTTGACGGCAGGTTTGGAAGGAAGTCTTTCGGCCATCTCTTCCAGTTCAAGCGGACTCAGGGGCCTACCCATGGCAGCCTCTCTTGGGGTTGTTGTCTAGGAGCAGAACATGCTTTAGCTGACTAAGTTCCTGACGAAGGGGTAGCGAAGGTCAGGGGCCGAGCGTAGAGCGCAGAAAAGATACCGGCCGCGTCAACGCGGCCGGCCTCCGAGCGCGAGGACCTGTTGAGGGCCGCTTAGGACGAGCAGCGATGTGCGCTCGGCAACACAACTCTCACTTCCACAATGCGGACGGGCGTTTTCTCAACGGCGTCCAGCGCCATTTTATCCACGAGGCGCGGCGCAGCCACCTTGCGTCCGCGATGGACCGCAGCATCAACGGCTGCCGCCATCGATGATAAAAGTCCTGTGCCGATCACGTGACGAACGGACTGCATGTCTTTCTCCTCGCTGTTCAAGGCGGGAGCGTTCCCAGCTCTCAGCACCGACGCCCAAGCTCCTGACCGGTGATACAGTCTTCATAGCTTCCTGAGTGACGCGTCAGCTAGATCGGCGACGGCAAGAGCCACGCGTAATCCACATTTAGCTGTCCGCGCGCGCCATCTGCATTATTTTTAAGCAAAGCCTGACGGGTTCACTCTAGTCGGGATTGAGGGAAGGGTCTGAAAATGCCGAACGCAGGGATCATCAGTCTTCCACGCGACAGCCAGGGAAAATATCCGAGTGCGTTCGAGTACGTGGCACTTGGGGTGTTATCCAAATTAGCTTCCGAACGCGGATGGCGGATAGGCAAGCCGTTCGAAATTGCGGATGCACAAGCGCTGCTGCGGCACCTTGAAGCTGCGCTACCCTCTGCGCTCAAGCGACAAGCCGAGCGCGAGGCAGCTATAGGAACGGCAAGAATTTATCTGGCACGTCTCTCGAGCGGCAATATCGAGTGCACCACCGAAGGGGTTGGCCCCGGAACGCCACCGAGAGACGTATTCCAGATTACTGAACCTGAACCGCGTGCATTGCGCGACGATCTTGATGTTGTCCTGGGAAGCGGTTCTACCGCGCGAAGGACGCTACTTTCTGCGACCACAGTGCCGAGCGCGCTACGCATTAAGCGCCATCCGCCGCACCCTAAGCCTGTAGGTCTCCCCCATATCGGGGATGTCTAGGCTTCGAGCTCACGCACATATCTGCGCCCGACCGCGCGCTCCCAATGGGCGCGGTCACGCCAGGACCGGTCCAACTTGTCTCGCGTTCCAACGGACTCGGTCCTGGCGGCTTTTATGGAGAATCTGATGAGATTTCTAATGGTTCTGCTGGGTCACCGCTTCCCCGTCGCTGTTTGGGCTCGGGGTACTGGTTTGGTTAGAGCGGTGAGAAACGCAAGCCGCGGCAACTTGCGGGTTACCCCGAATGGGTGACCCCAAATGTACACTTTCGTACATTCAGGCAATTAAGTATTTTTGCGGCAGCGCTGCCCTTCCACTCTCCCCGTGGAATGCCCGGACGCCCTCTGGGTTCTGTGGCGCCAATAAAGGACGCTGATTCCTCCCCCCCGGATCAGCGTCCTTTCTGCGCACCGGGTCTCAAGTTTGAAGCGCAGGAAGCAAAATGGCCTCCCGTCAGCAAACGTATGACGAAGCACTTCTGCGAGCGTGCGAAGCCCACCTAGCCCGCGTGAAGGCTGCCCGCGCCACGCGGGACTTAGCCGTCTCAAAGTCGAAGATCTTTGGCGAACAGGATTCGAGAACTTACAGGGCGCGGAGTGCCACTTATGCCGCGGCCAAACAAGCATATGACCAAGCGATACGCACCTCGGAAGCCCAACGCGCGAAGGATGAAGCAATCGCCTGGAATATGTTCCAAGCCCGACGTCACCGCTTCGCGGACTCAAGCCCTCGGATAGATCCTACGCGGCCGAGCAGATGCGCATCGTGAAGCTGCGAGGGTCTGTTGAGGGCAGCCTAGGTCACCAAAAATAATGCGCGCAAATAGGGGTTAGCACACCGAGCACGTCGTCCGTGGTGATCATGTCGACGCGGAGACCATCTCGCGCAGTCTTTTTGTGCGTCGATCCCGGTAGAGGAAGGCCCAGCGCTTGGCACCGCTTTTGTCGACGATCAGATAGAGGCCCGCACCGTCGGCATGGCGGCCCCTCCTAGCGATTGTTTGAACCGTGCGCGAGCTGAGCCTGTTGATTTGCCGTGGCATTTATGCCCCCGTCCGCCCCAACATTCACCCCAACTTAAATGACGCGATTTGCATGAACGGGCAAGAACGTGTGCGGACGATCAACAGCTAAAAACGAACGGGGATAGAGAGTTAGCGAATGGGGACGAACAGCAGCGAACAGGTAGTTGGCGGAAGGGGTGGGATTCGAACCCACGGTGGGCTTGCACCCACGCCGGTTTTCAAGACCGGTGCCTTAAACCACTCGGCCACCCTTCCTGTCCCGCTGCGGCGGAGCAGCGGAACCTATAGGCGTCGGCGCCGCGCCTCAACTTGATACAGCCGACCAGATAATATGGAGCGCTCGGTGTCGCGATGACGCGGGCTGTGGAAGGTTGCATTCAGCGGACTGAATATGCGGACCAATCCACTCTAGCCTCGTCATAGCGCACCAGGTCGGTCCCCACCTTTACCCAATCTCAAGCGTGTTTTGCCATCGTGACGGCCGTGCCGGCGCGCCCCCTGCGGCGCCAACTCGAGGGATCGGGGACGGGCACGGTTCGCGAGGCGGCGGATCCATGCGTAGGCGTAAAGCGGTGACTATCGCGGCGATCGGTGCGCCGCCGTTTGCTGCGTGCATTGGCGCCTGTGGCCGCCCGATACCGGCCACGGCCCTGGCGGCGCTGTTAGCCGCGGCGCTCACGGCATGCTCGAGCGGCGGCTCGTCGCTCGATTCCAATCTCGGCGTCAGCGCCAGCCCACGCGTATCCGGCGGACGCATGATCGCCAAGGGCGGCGGCATCTACAAGGTCGGACTGCCGTACCGCGTCGGCGGCCGCTGGTACCATCCGCGCGAAAACCCCAACTACGACCGCGTCGGCACCGCCTCCTGGTACGGCACTGCCTTCCACGGACGCCGCACGTCGAACGGCGAGGTCTACAATATGTACGCGTTGACGGCCGGACACCCGACCCTACCGATGCCGTCCTACGCGTACGTGACCAACCTGCAGAACGGCCGCACGGCGCTTGTGCGCATCAACGACCGCGGTCCTTACGCCAGGGATCGGTTGATCGACCTCTCGTATCAAACGGCGCACACACTCGGGTTCCATAACCACGGGCTCGCACGGGTGCGTGTTCGCTATGCCGGGCGCGCGCCGCTCAACGGCGACGACAGTGCCGAGCGGCGTCATCTCGCGGCGCAGACATGGTACAGGGGCAGCCAGCGCGCCGTGTCAGACAGCACCGCGTCGATCTCGACCGGCTCGGTGCGCCTTGTGCGCACGCTCGATGTCCGCCCGACCGGCCAAGCGCAGGCGCCGTCGTGGTCGGTGACAGAGTATCGTCAAGGCGAGCTGGCGAGCGCGCGGCAGGCAGAATCGATCCTCACGAGGCCGGCGGCGGACACTTATTTGCGCGTCGGCCCGTTCGCGTCCCGCGCCGAAGCGGAGCGCCTGCGCTACATGCTGGCAGGTCCCGATGCCAGTGCCATCGAGGCCTCGGGAAGCCGCGATGATCCGGCTTACCGCGTGCGTCTTGGGCCATATGACGAACCGGACGCGGCAACAGCCATGGCGCGAATCTCAGCCGCCGGTTTCGAGCCGGAGGCAAGCGTCGCGACAGGGCAGGGGGCAGAGGGTTACAAGCGTTGACATGGGCGCCGCAGTGACTTGATAGTCTTGCCGCGTCACGCCATTCGCAAGGTGCAAAAGCGCAATGCTCGTAATCCTCGCCCGACGCTTCTGCAGCGCTACGCTGCTTCCGCTGCTGTTTTTGTCCATCGTCGTTGCGACACCCAATTCGCCGGCCATGGCGCAGGCGCAAGCCACCAACTTCGGGACGCGCGCCAAGGCGGCTGTGCTGCTCGACGCCGACACCGGCGCCATCTTCTATCAGAGCAACGCCGACGAACTGCTGCCGCCGGCCAGTGTCTCGAAGCTGATGACCGCGGCGGTGGTTTTCCGCGCGCTCAAAGACAATCGCATCAAGCTCACCGACGAAATGACGATGAGCGAGCATGCCTGGCGTACGGGTGGTGCGCCCTCGCGCACGTCGTCCATGTTCGTGCCGATCAATACCGCGGCAACCGTCGACGACCTCATCAAGGGGCTGCTGATTCAATCGGCGAACGACGCCGCGATTTGCCTCGCGGAGGGTCTGGGCGGCACAGAGGATCAGTTCGCCAAGCGCATGGCCGTCGAGGCGCGCCGCATTGGCCTGACAAAGTCCACCTTCGTCAATCCCTCCGGTCTCTATGATCCAAAACAGCTGATGACGGCGCGCGATATCGCCCTCTTGGCCCGCTTCATCATCAAGGAATATCCGGAGTTCTATCCGATCTTCGCGCAGAAGGACTTCAACTATCGGAAGTACAAATTCCGCAACCGCAATCCGCTGCTGTTCGTCGAAGGCTTGGGCGCCGATGGCCTGAAGACCGGGCAACTCAAGGAGAGCGGCTACAACCTCGTTGGCTCGGCAGTACAGGGCGGCAAGCGACTAATCGTCGTCGTAATGGGCCTCGCCAGCGAGAACGAGCGCACGTCGGAAGCCAAGAAGCTGCTCGACTGGGGCTTCAACGCCTTTGCGCCGTTCAAGCTGTTCAGCGCCGGCGAGACCGTCGGCAGCGCCCGCGTGTGGGGCGGCAAGATGTTCTACGTGCCGCTGACCGGCGATGGCCCGGTGATGGTGATGCTGCCGCGCGTTCCCGAGAACCCCCGCCTCAAAGCGGAGATCATGTACAACGGGCCTCTGAAGCCGCCGATCAAGAAGGGCGACAAGGTCGCGATCCTGCGGGTCACCAGCCAGGCCAACGCCGTCAGCGAAGTGCCACTCTATGCGGGTGAGGACGTCGAGCCGGGCGGCCTTATGCGCCGCGGGCTCGATGCGCTCGCGCACCTGGCCATCAGCTGGGTGCCGCTCTAGCTCGCCGCGGCCTGGCATGTTACCGACGCACCACGTCTGTGGCGCTTAGGACCGCATCATCGTGCTCGGCAAGTTCATCACCTTCGAAGGCGGAGAGGGGTCCGGCAAGTCGACCCAGGCACGGCTGCTGTCCGAGCAGTTGTGGCGCATTGGAATCCACACCTTCATCACGCGCGAGCCTGGCGGCTCACCATTCGCCGAGGCGCTGCGGCATGTCATTCTCGATCCCAACATGCCGGCGCACTCGGCCCTCTCGGAGGCGCTGCTGTTTTACGCGGCGCGCGCCGACCACCTCGACAACACGGTGCGGCCGGCGCTGAATTCCGGTTTGTGGGTGATCTGTGACCGCTTCATCGATTCAACGCGCGTGTACCAGGGTGAGGCCGGCGGCCTGCCGGGCGACGTCATCGACACGTTGAACGGCATGGTTGTCAGCCCGACCTTTCCCGACCTCACCATCATCCTCGATATCCCCGCCGAGCTCGGGCTCGGGCGCGCGCACATCCGCCGTGTCGACAAGGTCAATCCCGACACCGAGGCCGATGCCTACGAAAAGCGTGACCTCGCCTTCCACTGGAAACTGCGCGAAGCCTTCCGCGATATCGCTCGGACCGAGCCGGAACGCTGCGTTCTTATCGACGCGGCGCAGGACGAACGCACTGTCTTCGCTGCCGTGTGGCACGCCGTGCATACGCGGCTGCTGGTGCCGGTACGATAATGGCGCGGGCGCCGCTCATGGCCGAGCTCGAGGAGCTGCCGGAGGCGGACCGCCTCGAAGGGTTTCCACATCCGCGCGAGACGAAGGCGTTGTTCGGCCACGCCGGACCTGAGCGCACGCTGGCCGAGGGCCTTGCCAGCGGGCGCATGCATCACGCTTGGCTGCTGGCGGGACCGCAGGGCATCGGCAAGGCGACGCTGGCTTATCGCTTCGCGCGCGCGGCGCTGGCGGCGCCAGAAGAGCGCGATGTTTTTGGCCTGAGCCTCGTGGTCTCTGATGAGACAAGCGCCGCGCGGCAGGTGCGGGCGTTGTCGCATCCCGGCCTGCTGCTCATCCGCCGGCCGTACGACGTGAAGGCAAAACGCTTCGCAACCGGCATCCCCGTCGACGAAGTACGCCGGCTCCGTTCATTCCTGGCGCATCGCGCCGTGGCGGACGGCTGGCGCGTCGTCATTGTCGACGAGGCCAACGAGCTCAACGTCAACGCCGCCAACGCGCTCCTGAAATCCCTGGAGGAGCCGCCGACGCGGACCGTGTTCCTGCTCGTGTCGTCGGTACCGGGACGTCTGGTGCCGACCATCCGCTCGCGCTGCCGCACGCTCACCCTGCAGCCGCTCGATGATGAGGCGTTGCGCGCCGCCGCCACGCAGGCGCTCGCGGCCTCCGCGACGACGTCCCCTGAGGCGGCCGAATGGGCGCCGCTCGAGCGCCTCGCCGAGGGCAGCGCCGGCCACCTGCTCGCGCTCCGCGGCTCGGGCGGCATCGAGCTGCAGGCGCGCGTTTCAAAGCTGCTCTCTCTGCTGCCCAAGGTCGACTGGCGCGCCGTGCACACCCTTTCCGACGAGCTACAACCGATCGCCGCGCACGCCCGTTTCGAACTGTTCTTCGAGCTCTTGCTCAATGCCCTGTCGCGCCTCATCCGCGCCGCTGCCTCGGGCGAGGGGGCTACCGAAGACCGCGAGCTGGCCGCCCGTCTCATCGGGGATGCCCGGCTTGCCTCGTTTGCCGCCCTGTGGGAAAGAATAGCCCGCGAAAAGGCCGATACGCTCGAGCTCAACCTTGATCGCAAGAGCATCATTGTAGAGACCGTGGCCCGGCTTGCCGCGGTCGCCCAGGATCGAAAGCCCGCCTAAGAGATGCACGTGCAGCGCGAGCCCGGAACCGCACGACTGCGCCCCGCCCGAATGTGAGGCGGAAAGCCGGCCGCGCGCCGGCAACACCCGAACCTTGCACAGCAGCATCTCAATACGAGGACCATCAGTCCATGAGCGGGCGCCCGAAGTTCTACATCACGACGGCCATCTCCTACCCCAACGGTCAGCCGCACATCGGCCACGCCTACGAGGCGATCGCCACGGATGCCATCGCCCGCTTCGAGCGGCTGGACGGCAAGGACGTCTACTTCCTTACTGGTACCGACGAGCACGGCCTCAAGATGAAGCAGACGGCGGCCAAAGAAGGGCTGACGCCGCGCGAGCTCGCCGACCGCAACTCCAAGCGCTTTCGCGAGATGGCCGGCCTGCTCGGCCTGTCGAACGACGATTTCATCCGCACTACCGAGCCACGCCACTACCACGCGTCGAAAGAGATTTGGCGGCGCATGGAGGCGGCGGGCGACATTTTCCTCAAGAAGTACGCCGGCTGGTACTCGGTGCGCGATGAAGCTTTCTACAACGAAAGCGAGACGGCGCTCGGCGAGGATGGCATCCGCCGTGGCCCGCAGGGCACGCCCGTCGAATGGACGGAGGAGGAGACGTATTTCTTCAAGCTTTCCGCGTACCAGGACAGGCTTCTGGCGCACTATGAGGCGAACCCCGATTTCATCCTGCCGCCCGAGCGACGCAACGAGGTCACCAGCTTCGTCGGAGGCGGCCTCGAAGATCTGTCGATCTCGCGCACGACGCTCGACTGGGGCATCCCGGTGCCGCACACGGGCCGCGACGATGCAGAAAACGGTGCCCAGCACGTCATGTACGTGTGGGTCGACGCGCTGACCAACTACCTCACCGGCGTCGGTTTCCCTGACGCAAAAAGCCCCCTGTGGCACTACTGGCCGGCTGATGTGCACGTCATCGGCAAGGACATCCTGCGCTTCCACGCCGTTTTCTGGCCGGCATTCCTGATGTCGGCGCGCATCGAGCTGCCCAAGCGCGTGTTCAGCCACGGCTTCGTGCTCAGCAAGGGCGAGAAGATGTCGAAGTCTGTCGGCAACGTCGTCGATCCGTTCGATCTCGTCCACGCCTACGGCCTTGAACAGGTGCGCTACTTCTTTCTTCGCGAGGTGAACTTCGGGCAGGATGGCAACTACAACGCCGAGGCGATCGCCAACCGCATCAACGCCGACCTCGCCAACGACCTCGGCAACCTCGCGCAGCGCTCGCTGTCGATGATCAACAAGAACTGCGGCGCGCGCATTCCCGAGCCGGGTGACTTCACCGCCCCCGACAAGGCGATCCTCGCCGCGGCCGATGCACTCTACGCCAGGGCGCGCGAGGCGATGGATCGGCAGGCGATCACCCGCTATCTCGACACCGTCTGGGCGGTGGTGGCCGATGCCAACCGTTACTTCGCCGGCGAGGAGCCGTGGGCGAAGAAGAAGACCGATCCCAAGCGTATGGAGACGATCCTCTATGTGACGGCCGAGGTGGTGCGGCAGGTTGCCATCCTCGCGGCGCCCGTTACGCCGCATGCCGCGAAAAAGCTGCTCGAGCTGTTGGGCCAGAATGACGATGACCACACATTCAAGGCGCTGGGCGCCGGCGGCCGGTTGAAGCCGGGCACTGTACTGCCCGAGCCGGCCGGCGTCTTCCCGCGCTACATGCCTCCCGAGGTGGAGGAGGCCGAGAAGCCGGCGCCCAAGCCGAAGCAGGAAAAGGCAGCCAAGGAGAAGGGCGCGAAAGGCCAAGCTTGATGCTCGTCGACCACCATTGCCACCTCGACTTCCCGCAGCTCGTCGCCGACCGCGAAGGGATCCTCGCGCGCGCCAAAGCTGCGGGCATCGGTGTCATGGTCACCATCTCGACCCGTATCCGCCAACTGCCGACGCTGCTCGACATCACGGCCGGGCGCGACAACATCTACTGCTCCGTCGGCACGCACCCGCACAACGCGGACGAGGAACGCGGGATCGAGACGGAGGAGATCGTGCGTTTGAGCCAGCATCCGAAAGTGGTGGCCATCGGCGAGGCAGGGCTCGACTACTACTACAAGCACTCCTCGCCCGAGGCGCAGGCGGAAGGCTTCCGCCGTCACATCGAGGCGGCACGCCGCACCGGGCTGCCCCTCGAGATCCACACGCGCGAAGCTGACGACGACACGCTCGCCATCCTCGAGGACGAGCACGCCAAGGGCGGCGCTTTCCCGGCCATCCTGCATTGCTACACGGGCGGCCAGCAGCTCGCCGCCCGCGCTGTCGAGCTGGGCCTCTACGTGTCGTTCACCGGTGTCATCACTTTCAAGAAGTCGGAGGCGCTGCGCGACATCGCCAAGGCGGTGCCGCTCGACCGGCTACTGGTCGAGACGGATGCGCCGTTCCTGGCGCCCGAGCCCTACCGCGGCAAGACCAACGAGCCTTCCTACGTCGTGCACACAGCGGCGACGCTCGCCAAGGTGAAGGGCGTCTCGGCGGCCGAGCTGGCCGCGGCGACGACCGACAATTTCTTCCGCTTGTTCACCAAGGTGAAACGTCCGGCGCTGAGCGATTCCGCCGCCGCATGAGCTACCGCGCCACGATCCTGGGGTGTGGCTCATCGGGCGGCGTGCCGCGCATCGGGACCATGTGGGGCGCTTGCGATCCAGCTAACCCGAAGAACCGGCGGCGGCGCTGCAGCGCGCTCATCGAGCGCATCGGCAAGCCGCGACATACGACTGTGCTGATCGACACCGCGCCCGATTTGCGCGAGCAGCTCCTGAGCGTGCGTTGCGACGCGCTCGACGGCGTCCTCTACACGCACGACCACGCCGACCATACGCACGGCATCGACGATTTGCGCTTGGTCGCCTACGCCATGAAGAAACGCATCGACGTCTGGGTGGACGAGCCGACGCGGCAGAGCCTGATGCAGCGCTTCGCCTATTGCTTCGAAAAGCCGGCAGATTCTGCCTATCCGCCAATCATGATCGCGCATCCAATCGAGGCGCCGACGCCAATCCGCGTCGATGGACCGTCCGGCGCCGTCGAGCTCGTGCCCATCCCGCAGCTGCACGGCGACATCGGCACACTCGGTTATCGCGTCGGCGGGCTCGCCTATTCACCCGACATCAGCGACATTCCCGTCGCTTCGCTGCCGCTCTTGCAGAACCTTGATGTGTGGATCGTCGATGCGCTCCGCTACTTGCCGCACCCGAGCCATTTCAGCCTCAAACAGGCTCTCGAATGGATCAAGCGCTTGCGTCCCAAGCGGGCCATCCTCACGCACATGACGACGGATCTCGACTACGAGGCGCTGCGGCGCGAGCTGCCCGCGGGCGTGGAGCCCGCCTACGACAACATGGTCATCGAGTTCAACTGAGCTCGTTCAAGCTTCGGTCGGCACGTGCTTCTTCTTCCATTCGCTGAAATTGATGACGCGTCCGTTGAGATCGCAGTCCGGCGAGACGAGCTCCAGGAACATCGGCACCAACTCGTCCGGTGCCGTCTGTGTCCCCGGATCCTCCCCCGGAAACGCCTTGGCGCGCATCGCCGTGCGTGTCGCTCCCGGATTGACCAAGTTGACGCGCACTGGGGTATTGGCGAGCTCGTGCGCGTAGGTTTTCACCAGAGCTTCGAGCCCCGCCTTCGACACCCCGTATGGTCCCCAGTAGGCGTACTTGCCGCTCGACGCAGCGGAGGTGACGAACACCGCGCGCCCTGCTTCGGAAAGTTTCAATAGAGGATCGAGCGTGCGGATCAGCCGCCAGTTGGCCGACAGGTTGATGTCCATCACCGAGTTCCAGGCATCCTCAGTGACGTGGTGCAACGGTGACAACGGCCCGAGGATACCGGCATTGCCAATGAAGATGTCGAGCTTGCCCCAGCGCTGGAACAGCGTCGGCCCGAGCTGATCGATCTTATCGCCTTTGGAGAGGTCGACCTGCAGTAGCGTCGCCTTGCCGCCGCCCTTGCGAATCTCGTCGTCGAGTTCCTCCAAGGCGCCGATGGTGCGTGCGGCGGCGATCACGTGGGCGCCGTTTAGCGAGAGAGCCAGGGCCACGGCGCGTCCGATGCCGCGGGAGGCGCCGGTGACGAGGGCGAGCTGGTCTTTGAGCGGTTTCTTGTTCTTCATGACATGCACAGCCTGGCGCAAAAATGCCTCGCCCGCTCTGACAGCTAAAGGTCACGAGCGGGCGAGGCAAGCCTTACCAGAGTCGTAGCTAGGCGTCGAAAGGCGGCGTTAACCGACCTCGGCCAGCAGCGACAGCTGCCGCGGCACAGTATGCCCGCTCTGATCGGTGAGCGGCGTCGGGTATTCGCCGGTGAAGCAGTGGTCGGTGAACTGCGGGCTGCGCGGGTCGCGCTGATCGAAGCCGACGGCGCGATAGATGCCGTCGACCGACAGGAAGGCGAGGCTGTCGGCGCCGAGGAACTCGCGCATGCCCTCGAGGTCCTTGTTGGCGGCCAACAGGTCGATTTTGTCCGGTGTGTCGATGCCGTAATAGTCGGGGTGGGTGATGGGCGGGGAGGCGATGCGCATGTGCACCTCGCGCGCGCCCGCCTCGTACATCAGCTGCACGATCTTCTTGGAGGTAGTGCCGCGCACCACGCTGTCGTCCACGAGCACGATGCACTTGCCGCGAATGACGCTGGCGTTCGCCGAGTGCTTGAGCTTGACGCCCAGCGCGCGGATCCGCTGCTCCGGTTCGATGAAGGTGCGCCCGACGTAGTGATTGCGGATGATGCCGAGCTCGAAGGGTACGTTCGATTCCTGCGCGAAGCCAATGGCGGCCGGAACGCCGCTATCGGGGATCGGCACGATGACATCGACATTGGCCGGCGCCTCGTGCGCCAGCTGCACGCCCATTTGCTTGCGGATGTCATAGACGGTGCGCCCTGCGATGACGGAGTCGGGGCGGGCGAAATAGATGTACTCGAAGATACACGGCCGCGCCGGGCGCAAGGGGAAGGGCCGGTGGCTCTCGACGCCGTCCTCGGTGATGACGACGACCTCGCCGTTCTCCACTTCGCGCAGGAACTCGGCGCCGACCATGTCGAGTGCGCATGTCTCGGAGGCGAGCACGTAAGCCGCGCCGAGCTTGCCTATGACCAGCGGCCGGATGCCGATAGGGTCGCGGGCACCGATCAGCATTTCGTTGGTGAGGCCGACGAGGGCATAGGCGCCTTCGATCTCGCGGATGGCCTCGACGAAGCGTTCGACGATGCGCCGCTTTTTGGAGCGAGACAGGAGATGCAGGATGACCTCGGTGTCGGAGGTCGACTGGCAGATGGCGCCGGTGGAGATGAGATCCTGGCGCAGCGTGAGAGCGTTGGTCAGATTGCCGTTATGGGCGATGGCAAAGCCGCCGGTGTCGATATCGGCAAACAGCGGTTGCACGTTGCGCAGCACCGCGTCGCCGCAGGTCGAATAGCGATTGTGGCCGATGGCGATGTGGCCCTGCAGCCGTTCAATGACGGAAGCGCGGGAGAAGTTGTCGCCAACGAGCCCCATGCGGCGCTCGGAGTGGAACTGCTTGCCGTCGAACGTGACGATGCCGCAGGCCTCCTGGCCCCGATGTTGGAGTGCGTGCAGGCCGAGCGCGGTTATGGCCGCCGCTTCGGGGTGCCCAAAAACACCGAAGACCCCGCATTCCTCGCGGAGTTTGTCATCGCCGTAGCGCAGATAGCCTGGGCCTTGGAGCTTCGCGTCATGAAGCCGTCCAGCCTCGTCGAGCCTTAGAGTCATCGTCACCTCCCGCTGGTGCCGTGCCGCTGCCCGATAGGATGTACGCACGTTAACGATGGCGATGCCACTGGATCAGCTGGCGCGCACCTGCCACGTGACAGAAATATGATATATTTCCTCGGCTTCAAGCGCTAATTCGTAGCCCCACCGATTTTCCAGTGCGCCCTGCTGTTGTGGTTGCACGGGCGCCTCCTCCGGAGGCTGCTCGCCCGGGGGCGCCGTCAGCGATGAGGGCATGTAGGACTCAAGAATGTAGCGGATCGAATCGCCAGTGCCCTTGATATAGGGCAGCGTCTTGGCCTCGCGCACCCACGGGAAGTGAGTGTTCTGATCGGGGAAGAAGGCCTCGTAAAACATATACGGGATGACGATCAGCACGAAGCCGCGGACGACCCCGAACAGAAAGCCGAGGATGCGATCGATCATGCCGATGCGGCTGTCGAGGATGGCGTCGGACAGGCGCGCGGTGATCAGATGCACGACGATGAGCACGATGAGGAAGATGACGGCGCCGACGACGATCTGCGCGACGGCGACCTGCGTGCCCATCTGTTGCGCCATGTCTTGCGCGAAGGGCTTGTGATAGATCACGAAGTAGAGCACCGCCGCGGCGGCGATGGCCCACGACACGATCGACAACATCTCGCGGGCAAAGCCGCGGTACATCGCGAGCAGACCGGAGATGAAGCAGACGGCGATCAGTGCGGCGTCGAGATAGGTGATCGGCCCCAGCATGGTCTAGTGAGCTCCGTTACTCAGCGGCTTTCCGCGGCACTACGCTGCCTGTCAGTCGCATGACGAGCCGCCATCGGCAAGCTCCCTCAGGTGGGCAATGCGGCTGGCTTTCAGCTTGATCCCGGTGGTCTCGAGCTCCCCCTGAGCGGGCAGCAACGCCTGGCGAAACCCCAGCTTCTGCGCCTCTTTTAGACGGGGGCCCATCAACGGCGTGGCATTAATGGCGCCCGATAGCGACACTTCGCCGAAGTGAACCCTGTGTCGCGGAATAGCCACACCGGAGAGCGAGGAGACCAACGCGGCGGCGGCGGCGAGGTCAGCCGCGGGTTCGTTGATTCTAAGGCCGCCAGCGACGTTGAGGTAGACATCCTGCCCGGCGAACGAGAGCCCGGCGCGCGCTTCCAGCACCGCCAGCAGCATCGACAGGCGGCTCGCATCCCACCCGACGACGGCACGCCGTGGCGTGCCAAGCGAGGAGGGTGCCACCAGCGCCTGAATTTCCACCAGTAGCGGACGCGTGCCCTCGATGCCGGCGAACACGGCGGCACCAGGACTCGACGCTTCGCGGTCACCGAGAAACAATTCGGATGGGTTGGCGACCTCGCGCAGTCCTTCCGACACCATTTCGAATACGCCGATCTCGTCGGTGGCGCCGAAGCGGTTCTTCACCGCGCGCAGAATGCGATAGGTGTGCCCCCGGTCGCCTTCGAAGTACAATACGGTATCGACCATGTGCTCGATCACTTTCGGGCCGGCGATCTGACCGTCCTTCGTCACATGGCCGACGAGCAGCAGGGCGCTGCCGGCCGTCTTGGCATGGCGGATCAGCGCCTGCGCCGCGGCGCGCACTTGGCTGACGGTTCCTGGCGCCGCCTCGATGGCCTCGGCCCATAGGGTCTGGATGGAATCGACGACGATGAGATCGGGCGGCGGTCCCGCCTTGAGCGTCGCGAGGATGTGAGCAAGACTCGTCTCGCAGGCGAGCGCCACCGGCGCATCTGATAGTCCCAGACGCTCGGCGCGCAGCCGCACTTGTGCCGCCGCTTCCTCGCCGGAGAAGTAGACGGCACGCCGCCCAGCGCGCGCCAACGTTGCGGCGAGCTGTAGTAGAAGCGTCGATTTGCCGATGCCCGGCTCGCCACCGATGAGCAGTGCCGACCCCGGCACGATACCGCCGCCGGTAGCGCGGTCGAGCTCGCCGATGCCGGTCGAGAAGCGTGGCGCCTCGTGTGTGGTGCCCTTGAGGCCCTCGAGCACGAGGACGCGCCCGCTGCCGCGGCGGGAAATCCCCGTGCCCGGCGGTGCGACGGCATCCGTCTCCTCGGTGAGCGTGTTCCATTCTCCGCATGACGGGCACTTGCCTTGCCAGCGCGGCGACACGGCTCCGCAATTCTGGCAGACGAAGGTGGTCTTGCTGAGTTTCGCCATGTGCAATCAGTCGCCGCGATCGACGTAGTGGCGATGGAAGCGCGTGCCGAGCCGCGTCAGCACCTCATAGCCGATGGTGCGCGCGTTCATGCCGACGGCTTCGAGCGGCAGCTCGGGTGAGACGAGATCGACGAACTCGCCGCGTTCCGGCGGCGGATCGCCGATATCAGTGATGTCGACGGTTATGAGATCCATCGAAACGCGCCCGACGATTGGGGCGAGCTTGCCGCGGATGCCAACGGCGCCGCCGCTCTCCGCGTTCGCAGCGCTCGAATGCCGGAACACGCCGTCGGCATATCCGGCGGCGATGGTGGCGATGCGCCGCGGCGAAGCCGCACGATAGGTGGCCGAATAACCGATACGGCTGCCCAGCGGAACGTCCTGCACCTGCAGGATGCGCGCCGAAACGCGCACGACAGGGAGCACCGGCGCGCGTTGCGGCGCCGCCTGGCCGCCGTACAGCGCGTAGCCGGGGCGCACCAGATCCAAGTGGAAGTCTTTGCCGAGCATCAAGCCGTCGGACGCGGCGAGACTGGCGCGCGCCTTCGGAAGCTGCCCGCGGAGGCGATTGAATACGGCGAGCTGCTCGAGGTTCATCGGGTGTTGCGCGTCGTCGGCGCAGGCGAGATGGCTAATGATCAGCGCGATGTCGAGCCGTGCCATGAGCTCGGCATCGGCGACCAGCGCTGCGAACTCGGCTTCGCTCATGCCTAAGCGGTTGAGCCCAGTATCGACGTGTAACGCGGCCGGCGGCGTAGGGGCGCCGCCCTGCGCGGCCCACGTGCGCGCCTCATTGAGGCTCGCCATGACGGGGCGCACGCCGATGCCGGCAAGCTCTCGCGCGCATCCGGGAAGGATGCCGTCGAGCACGTAGATGGTGGCGCCGGGGGCGAGCGTTATGCCCGTCTTCGCTTCCGCCTGCGTCGCGACGAAAAAGTTGCGGCAGCCTGCCTCATACAGTGTCGGGATCACCCGCGCAGCGCCGAGCCCATAGGCGTCCGCCTTGACCACGGCACCGCATCCCGCCGGCGCGACGCGCTTTGCCAGCGTGCGCCAGTTGGCGCGGATCTGCGCCAGATCGATGGTGACGACGCCGGTGGCGCTGGGCGGAACCTGTGCGGCCTGCGCCCACTCGACGACGCGCCGCGGTGCCTGCGGCTGCGCAGCGTCTTTCGGCGTCAGGTGCACGTTCCGGTCCGACACGGACGTCTCCCCGGAGAAGCCAGGATGGGCCATGCCCCCATCTTACGCCGAATCGGGCCGCAAACGAGGCGGCGAATGGCGCGTTATCCGGGTCGGGAACCCCGCTTCTACCGGCCGTAGCTCGTGACCTGATAGTCGCGGGCGAGGTTGCCAAAACGGGTGAACTGGCTCTCGAACGACAGCTCCACCGTGCCGACAGGGCCGTGGCGCTGCTTGCCGATGATGACTTCCGCCCTGCCCGACACGGCCATCATCTTCTGCTGCCATTCGGTGAACTCGGCCGTTCCCTCCGACGGCTTCAGCCGCTCGACATAGTATTCCTCGCGGTAGACGAACATGACGACGTCGGCGTCCTGCTCGATGGAACCGGATTCTCTGAGGTCGGAAAGCTGCGGGCGCTTGTCCTCGCGCTGCTCGACCTGACGCGACAGCTGCGACAGCGCAATGATCGGAACCGCGAGCTCCTTGGCCAGTGCCTTGAGCCCGGTGGTGATCTCGGTGATCTCCTGCACGCGGTTGTCGCTGCGTTTGGAGGAGCCGGTGAGGAGCTGCAGGTAATCGACGACCAGCACACCAAGGCCCTTCTGCCGTTTCAGCTTGCGGGCGCGTGCGGCGAGCTGCGCGATGGAGATGCCGCCCGTCTGGTCGATGTAGAGCGGGCTTTCGCTCATCTGCCGGCTCGCCTCGACGAGCTTGCGGAACTCGTTCTCGTTGATCATGCCGCGACGGATCTTCTCGGAGCCGATCTCGGCCTGCTCGGACAGGATACGCGTTGCCAGCTGCTCGGCCGACATTTCGAGCGAGAAGAAGCCGACTACGGCGCCGTCGACCGGTTTAATCGTCCCGTCCGCCTGCGGCTCGGCGCGGTAGGACTTGGCGATATGGAAAGCAATGTTGGTTGCGAGCGCCGTCTTGCCCATCGATGGGCGGCCGGCGAGGATGATGAGATCCGACGACTGCAGTCCGCCGAGCTTGTTGTCGAGATCGGTCAGCCCGGTCGACAGACCCGACAAGTGCCCCGATCGCTGATAGGCGGCGCTCGCCATTTCGATGGCGTTGGTGAGCGCCGTTCCGAAGCCGAGGAAGCCCTGGCCATACTTGCGCTGCTCGGCGAGATCGTAGAGCCGTGTCTCGGCCTCCTCGATTTGCAGCTGCGGCGTTGCGTCGACAGTGCTGTCGTAGGCGCCGTTGACCATGTCCTCGCCGATGATGATCAGCGCACGGCGAGTGGCAAGGTCGAAGACCGTGCGGCCGTAGTCCTCGGCGTTGATGATAGTCGTTGCCTGCGCGGCCAGCGTGCCGAGATACTGCGGGACCGTCAGGGTCGGCGAGATCGGCTCGGCCGTCTCGAAGAATGTTCGCAGAGTGATCGGCGTAGCCTGCTTGCCGACGTGTATGAGCTTACCCGCCGTCTCGTAGATCTGCTGATGCAGCGGATCGTAGAAGTGGTGCGGATCAAGGAACGAGGACACGCGGTCCATCGCCTCGTTGTTGACGAGGATCGCGCCAAGTAGTGCCTGTTCGGCCTCCAGATTGTGCGGGGCCTGGCGGAAGGGGAGGGACTCGGCGGCCGCTACTGCGGCGAGCCTGTCGGAGATCTGCAGCGCGTTTTTTGCCATGGCTCGACGGTATCCGATTCAATCGGCTTCCCGTCGAGCGGCGCCAGGCCCCCGTCCCCGCTATGCACATGGGGACGGGATTTTGCTTGCTGATGCCGAATCGCCGATGCGGCTACTCGGTCTTCGGCTGCTCCTCGGCCTCGGCCGGGGCGGCGCCTTCCTCGAACATCTCGGGATTGAACGTCTCGAGCTCGAGCTTCTCTTCCTTGACCATCGTCACGTCCTCGCCGCGCGACTGGCGCTCGGCCTCGTCGGTGGAGCGAGCGACGTTCAGCGTCACCGACACGATGACCTCGGGGTGCAGGGCGACGCGCGTTGAGTGCAGTCCGAGGGTCTTGATCGGCCGCTCGAGAATCACCTGGCGGCGGTCAATGGTGAAGCCGCCCGCCGTCACTGCGTCGGCGATGTCGCGCGTCGCCACCGACCCGTAGAGCTGGCCGGTGTCGCCGGCCGAACGGATGGCGACGAAGGTCTTGCCGTCGAGCTTTGTCGCAACGGCCTCGGCTTCTTTCTTGAGCTCGAGGTTGTTGGCTTCGAGCTGCGCGCGCTGGGTCTCGAAGTGCGCGCGGTTATCGGCGGTGGCACGCAGCGCCTTCTTCTGCGGCAACAGGTAGTTGCGTGCGTAGCCGTCCTTCACGTTGACGACGTCGCCCATCTGACCGAGGCGGCCGATGCGCTGGAGTAGAATGACCTGCATTTGAAAATCTCCTTCTCTAAGCGTGTGTGTTTGTGTGTGCTGAGCCGGCGATCAGGTCGGCGGCGGAGCTTGGGGCGGAGGTGAAATCTTACGCATCGGCCAGATGGCCTCCGCGAGACCGAGCAGCGCGACCGCCAGCGAGGCGACCGTGTTCATGACGAAGAGCGAGGCGTAGAGGCCCCACAGAGCGAACGGACGCCACGGCCGCCCGCGCGTCAGGAAGTGCACGACGGCGAGGCCGAGCAGTACGTAGGCGAGAAACAGCGGGCCGGCGAAGCCGGCGGCGATCATGCCGGGGAGGCCGGCAAGGAAGCCGGCGCCGGTCGCCACCGCCAGCAACAGCGGTGTCGCCGGCGGATAGACGATGGCGGCGAGGTCGGGCCATGGCCGCTGCAAGCGCCCCGACGCCATGGTGATGCGGCCGGCAAGCCAGAGGTTGAACAACAGGCTGCCCATGGTGGAGATGGCGGAAGCGGCCGGCAGCAGCGCTAGCGCGATCGCCGTCGCCTCGTCGATCTCCTCCGCTCCGAGCGTCGGCGCGTCCGGCATCTTCGGCAGCTCGGTGTTGACGAACGACTGCAGCATGTCGCGCAGGGCCGTGCGCAGTGTGTCGATGTCGCCGCCGAGGAGGAACAGCGTAAGCGTTGAGAACAGCCCGGCGAAGATCGCCGCGGCAATGACGAGGCGCCCGGCGGGATACCACTCGACGATGCCATCGGTGGTCCGCCGATTGAGGGAGGCGAGATACGTGAGGACGATCACCGGGATCGCTTGGCTCGCCGCGAACACAAGCGCGCCCAGCGCGCTGCCGGCGACCAGCACCAGCCCCGCACCGGCGAGACCGGCGACGACCGCAGCGAGGGGGCCGAGGCCAAGGCCGGCGAGGAACAGCGCCAGCGGCGTCAACAGGAACAGGACCATGCGCATCAGCAGCGGTCCCGTGGTCGCCGAGGCGAACACGACCGCCGAGACGAGCCCGGCCCCAACTCCGATGAGCAGACGATACGGCATCTAAGCAGCTGTCCCGCGTTATCGCGGTTAGAGACGAGACCGGAAGCCGGCTCGTCCCAACCTCGTGCCGGCCACCAGGGTCCGACACTTACTGTTGGACGGTGTCAGACCATTGCGGCCCGACACCTTCCGATTACTTCAGCACGTAGGGCAACAGCCCGAGGAACCGCGAGCGCTTGATGGCGCGCGCCAGCTCACGCTGCTTCTTCGCCGACACCGCGGTAATGCGGCTCGGCACGATCTTGCCGCGCTCCGAGACGTAACGGCCGAGCAGGCGCACGTCCTTGTAGTCGATCTTCGGCGCGTGCTGGCCCGAGAACGGGCACGTCTTGCGGCGGCGATGGAAGGGGCGGCGCGTAGCAGTGGGTACTGAGATCTCAGCCATGTTTTATGCCTCCGAGCCCGAGGGGCCTGAACCCGACGATGAGCCGCCCGTTCCTCCGGTGCCGCCATCGCGCGGCGGACGCGGACCGCGGTCGCCTTCGCGCGGCGGACGATCCCCATCACGCGGGGGACGATCTCCATCGCGCGGCGGGCGGGCACGGAACGTCGAGCCTTCGCGGTCGCCGCCGCCGCTACGGAAGCCGCCACCGCCGCCGCCGCGATCACGGTCGCCGCCACGGCCGCCGAAGCCGCCACCGCCGCCACGTCCGCCGAAGCCGCCGCCACGACCGCCGAAGCCGCCACGATCACCACGGTCGCCGCGCTCGTCGCGGTCGCTCTTGCGCATCATCACCGACGGCTCGGTCTCGTGCGCTTCGACCTTGACGGTGAGGTAGCGCAGCACCTCGGTCGAGAGGCCCATACGCCGCTCCATTTCGGCCACGGCCGCGGGAGGGGCATCGATGTTGAGCAGCGAGAAGTGCGCCTTGCGGCTCTTCTTGATCTTGTAGGCGAGGCCTTTGACGCCCCAGTACTCGCTCTTGGTGACCTTGCCGCCACCCTGCTCGATGAGGTCGGTGAATTCTTTGGTCAGCGCCTCGACCTGAGCGTTCGAGACGTCCTGGCGCGCCAGGAAGACATGCTCGTATAGAGCCATGGAAATAGCCTTTCCTTCTGTTCGTGCCGCCCCGGCGCAAAGCCCCTTATGGACCTGAGAAAGGCCCAAGCAGGTCACCCATGAGAGCGAAGACACCGGGAACCGGGCCCTTTACGGCCCTGCCGCTCCAGTTTCCTGGGCGCAGCTCCCCGTTCAGCCTCCAGCCGAAGCGAGCAAGGGCCGGGTTATAGCGCAATTTGCCGCCGGGGCAAGTCTGGGGCTGGTGGCCCGAGCCGTAAACGATAGCTGCGGCGCTGCGCGTGTCTCGACAACCCAGGTGTTCCCTAGAAAACAGCCAGCCCACCCCAATCCGGCTTAGGCCTCAGTCTCTAGCAGCGGAGCGCTGCGTCGGTTGTAGAGGTAGGTACTATGCCAATGGTTCGCAGATGGGCGATTTTCAGGGTCGCGGGCGAAACCTTCGTCCAGGTCGGCGCGCATCCGTCTAAGGGAACTGCCGCCATGGAAGCGTTGCGGCTGGCCAGCAGCACTGGTGCGACGCACCACATCGCCGAACAGATCATGTCCCGCCGCGCAGCCATCGAACAGCACGCTCGGCCAACCATGATGCGCAACCACTAGCTCTGCGGTCTCTTCCTACTTCGGCGTGACGTCGGCGGTGTCGATGAGCACCGGCTCGACGTGCCACATGGTGTGGGCCGAGAACCGGGTTCCCTCCACCGATACCCTGCTGCCGATGGGCAGCTTCTTGTTGATCGCTTGGCCGGCGATCTGCACCTTGTCGACCGGCGCCTCGATGCTCTGCGGCGCGTCCTCATCGCCCGGCGTGGCCGGCGGCGCGTCGACGCAAACTGGCTTGTCGAGCGCCAGATAGACGTACTCGAACGGCCCTTGCGCGTCGTGCTCGCCCTTGCCGGTCTTCAGCGTGCCTTGCAGCGTCGCCGGCCGATTGACGGTGACGCGGGTGTCGCCCTCGCAGGCCGAAGCGGGCACGGCGCCGATGACAAGCGCCGCACAGGCAGCCAGGGAGACTTTCGACATCGGTGAGTCCTCGCCGTTCGATGGGCGCTCATTGTTAGCAGGGCGGGCGCTCCATCGTCCTGGCGAGCGGCGGCTTTGGATTAACGGGTGCTATGCAGTTGGGGCCGTACCGAGGGCGCGGGTGATCTTGCACCCTTCGATGACGTGCAGGGCGACATCGCGCAGGCGCTGGGGATCGCGCTGTCCGACGCGCACGGCGGCCATGATGCGCAAGGCGAGCGCACGGCGGATGCCGGACTTCTCCGGTTCGGCGCGTACCCCGCTACGGCTCTCGACCTCGGCCCAGGCCTCATCAAGCGCGCGGCCCATAATCGACAACGTTTCGGCGTCGAACACGGAATTGCCAGGCATCTGAATCTCCGTCGCATTTCGCGCCGTGAAGACCACGCCCGCCTCACAGGATCATGACAATCGTGGGCGAGAACTGTCGCAGCCGGATCGGTCATTCCCGAAGGCAACAATTTGCACCACGGTGGGTCCGCTTGACAGCAGCCCGGGGGGCGTGTTCTTGCCAGCCAAATCCTCACACGGGCGCTCCACACCCATGGCCATCGCATTCATTTTTCCCGGGCAGGGCAGCCAGGACGTCGGCATGGGCCGCGAGCTGGCGCAGGCCTACGCGCCGGCCCGCGAGGTGTTCGAGGAGGTCGATGCGGCGCTAGGCCAGAACCTGTCACAAATCATGTGGGAGGGTCCCAAAGAGACCCTGACGCTGACCGAGAACGCGCAGCCGGCGCTGATGGCCGTGTCGATGGCGGTGATGCGTGTGCTCGAAAAAGAGCACGGCTTCAAGCTCAAGGACCAGGTGAAGTTCGTCGCCGGACATTCGCTGGGGGAATACTCCGCGCTGGCCGCTGCCGGCGCCTTCTCACTCGCCGACGCCGCCCGGCTCCTCAAGCTGCGCGGCCAGGCGATGCAGGCCGCCGTCCCGGTCGGCAAGGGCGCCATGACGGCGCTGCTCGGCGTCGGCATCGATGCGGCCCGCAAGGTAGCCGAGGCCGCGGCGCAGGGCGACGTCTGCCAGGTGGCCAACGACAACGAACCGACGCAGGTTGTCCTGTCGGGCGACAAGGTCGCCCTCGACCGCGTACCCGAGATCGGCAAGGCGCATGGTGTCCGCCGCGCCGTGCCGCTCCCCGTTTCCGCTCCCTTCCATTGTGCGCTGATGCAACCCGCCGCCCATGCCATGCGCGAGGCGCTGGCGAAGGTGACAGTCAACGCCCCCGTCGTTCCTGTCGTCGCCAACGTGCTGGCGATGCCCATCAGCGACCCCGAAGAGATCAGGAAGCGCCTCGTCGAGCAGGTTACCGGCACCGTCCGCTGGCGCGAGTGTGTTACCTACATGACCGCTAATGGTATCACCGACATCTACGAGATCGGCGCCGGCAAAGTGCTCGCCGGCCTCGCCAAGCGTATCGACGCAGCGCTGAATGCGACAAGCATCGGCACGCCTGCCGATGTCGACGCCGCGCTGGCGCGTCTCAACAGCTAGAGGACCTTAAATGTTCGACCTCTCAGGCAAGACCGCGCTCGTCACGGGCGCTACCGGCGGTATTGGCGGTTCCATCGCCCGCGCCCTCTACGCCTCCGGCGCCACCGTCGCTGTCTCCGGTCGCCAGGCCGACAAGCTCGAAGCGCTGGCCGGCGAGTTTGGCGAGCGCGGCCATGTGCTTCCCTGCGATCTAGGCAACCGCGCGGAAGTGTCGAAGTTGATAGAGTCCGCCGTCGCCAAGCTTGGCCGCCTCGACATCCTCGTCAACAACGCCGGCCTGACGCGCGACAACCTCTTCATGGTGATGAAGGACGAGCAGTGGGACGAGGTGATTGCCGTCAACCTCACCTCCACCTTCATGCTCTGCCGCGCCGCCGCCCGCGCCATGCTGCGCGCCAAACCCAATTTCGGGCGCATCATCAACATCGCGTCCGTATCGGGCGTCTTTGGCAATCCAGGACAGGGCAACTACGCGGCGTCCAAGGCGGGCATGATCGGCATGACCAAGTCGCTCGCCCGCGAGGTCGCCCCACGATCCATCACCGCCAACTGCATCGCTCCGGGCTTCATCTCGACGCCCATGACCGCGGCGCTCAATGAAAAGCAGACGGAGGAGATCGCCAAAATGATCCCTCAGCAGCGTTTCGGGTCGCCCGAAGAGGTCGCCGCCGCCGTCGTCTACCTGGCCAGCAACGAGGCCGGTTACATCACCGGGCAGACGCTGCATATCAACGGCGGCATGGCCATGGTTTGATGCCCATGGTAAATGTGCATCAGTTGCCTCTAGCGCTTGGCCCGTCTGGCGAAATCCGGTCGGTAATGACGCGGGCAAACGCCGCTCGGCGCCGCTGGCCAAGCCCTATGAAGTGTGTTAACGAGCCGAACGGTTGTTCGGCCCTCGGCACGCGTGCGCGAGTGCTAGAGGGGGCATTGTTCGGCCGCCGCACGGAGTGCGAATAAGTGGAATAGCGCGTCGTTTCGATACCCGCCGGTCGCGCGCTTCTCTATAGAAGTTGAGGCCCACGACCGGGCCACGGGCTAGTCCAGATCAACCGAATTTACGAACCGCCAAGAGCAACCGACGCGAGGGAAGACTATGAGCGATGTCGCTGAGCGCGTGAAGAAGATTGTCGTGGAGCACCTGGGCGTGGAGGCCGAGAAGGTCACCGAGAACGCCAGCTTCATCGACGACCTGGGCGCCGACAGTCTGGACACGGTTGAGCTCGTGATGGCTTTTGAGGAGGAGTTCGGCTGCGAAATCCCCGACGATGCCGCCGAGCACATCCTG
>DATBSP010000142.1:0-3509 GCA_036559705.1 Hyphomicrobium sp. | reverse complement strand
GCTTACCGAAACCGGCTGGAGCGGAAAACGTGCACCTCCGCCAGCGGTCGGGGAGTACGAGTCGCCGTTGCCTGGAGCGACTGGCCTCCCAGCAAGTCCCAACATCGATGCTCCCGCGTGAATCAAATTTCGTGGGACATTCAATAAGCGGCCACCATTGCGCAGCACGAACGCATGCAGCGGACGCTCGAGCAGGACATTGAGCAGAATACCAACGATCAGCGCAGCGGCCACGAGCAGGAGCCGCGTTCCGGTCCTGCCGAGGAGGGGAAACAGACCGGTGAATTGCACGGCTTTGGCGACCAAAGCCAGCGTGAATAAGTTTGAGAGGTACGTCGCAAATGACGCATCACCCAACTGCGCAAAAACGCGCGGGTTCCACCAGCCCCACTTATTCTCGATGAATAGGACCGAGAACAAGATGCCGGTGTCGGCTACTCCCCAGTAGAGGACGCGCTGCTCGCCGCCCCCGATGCCAGCGAGCACTCCTGCCGCGAAGACTGCAGCGCTCGCCGCCAATATGACGGCGAGCGTCGCGATCGGCACCGAGCGTCGCTCCAGGTAGATCCAGGCGACCAGCATCCCCAGAACGAAGTCGAGAACGACGGGTGCACCATAGAAATCCAGCAGCGGATTTGCTCCGAAAAACTGCCACCGCAGGACCACAAGGGTGCAGAGGATGAGCCCAACGGCTACCATTCGCCGTTTGCTCGGCAGGAACAGGAACAGTCCGAACAAGAGGTAGAAGAATGCGATGACGTTCAACGCCCAACCCGGGACGAGGAACGGTCTTTGAATCCCCAGCACCGGATGCATAGAGGGAACAAAGGCAAGCGAAGCAGCGAAATGCTCCATGTCGAGCTTCGTATTGTTGAATAGGCTGGGCGAGGCAACGAATGTCGCCAGCATGCAAAGGGTGAGCAACCAATAGAGCGGGGCAATGCGTGCGATGCGCCTGAAAATGAACTCACCGAAACGGGGGTTTTTTCCATGGCTGATGTACACCATGGTAAAGCCGCTGATGACAAAGAGCAGATCCGTTCCCGCTGCGCCGAACGCGGCCGATTGGACGTGCGTTCCATCGGAGAGGCGCCAAAGCTGCAAGTCCGTGTGATAGATCACAACAAGGGTGGCAGCCACGCATCTGAGGAATCGGATACACTCGATGCGTCTGTTGGTCGTCGGTACTGGCACACTAGTGCGGACCAATTGGCCCATGCTGCAATGTCCGACACGCGTCGACGCCATCTGCTCGAATAGGCGCCGGGCCTCTCACACCCGAGGCCCACGCTCGAACACAAGCAGACTTGCGCGGTTGTTAAGCTGCTGCGGCACCCATATTTTCACCGTTATGGCCACTTTCAAAGTACCAAGGAAGGAGAGGGTGCCGTGGGATTTGGTGGATGCGGTCACCATCACAGGACAAGCTGAGCGCGTGAAATGGCCTAAGCTGATGATCGCGCGCACCACGGATCGCCGCCCCCTATCTCGACCTCCGGGATCTGGCGCCTGACGGCGCGCCGACCACTATGCATTGCGGTCGGGTGCTGCCGGTGCGGCGCAACGGCGAAGCCCTGATGCTGATGCGTCCTCCCGTGTGGGCCAGCCCGATGCGCTCGCCCGAGTTGCCGCGGCCGGAATAGTGCGATAGCGAGTGTTTCAGTCACTCCTTCCCGCCGGTCTTTCCGTCCCTCAACAGAAACTGTGAGCGCTGATCAATGAAGCTTGTGCGTTTTGGCGATCCCGGCGCGGAAAAGCCGGGCCTCATCGACCGTGACGGCGGGATCCGCGACCTCTCCGGCCACATCCCGGACCTTACCGGCGCGTCTCTGTCGCCAGCCTCGCTCGACAAGCTGCGCGCCATCGATCCGCAAAGTTTGCCGAAGGTACCCACCGGCGTCCGTCTCGGCGCACCCGTCGCCGGCACGCGCAGCTTCATCGCCATCGGCCTCAACTACGCCGACCACGCCAGGGAAACGGGCCAGGAGATCCCAGCCGAGCCGATCCTTTTCAACAAGCTTGCCAACTGCATCGTCGGGCCCAACGACGACATCATGTACCCGCGCGATTCCGATCGCATGGACTGGGAGGTGGAAATCGCCTTCGTCGTCGGCACGCGCGCCCGCTACGTCGACGAGAAGGACGCAATGGCGCACATCGCCGGCTATTGCCTGTGCAACGACGTATCGGAGCGTCGCTTCCAGGTGAAGCGCGCCGGCCAGTGGGTGAAGGGCAAATCGGCCGAGACGTTTGGGCCGCTCGGGCCGTGGCTTGTGACGCCGGACGAGATCGCTGACGTGCAGAACCTCGCCATGTCGCTCGATGTCAACGGCGAGCGCAAGCAGACCGGCTCGACATCGACCATGATCTTCTCGATCCCGTTCCTGCTCGCCTACATAACGCAGTTCATGGTGCTGGAACCGGGCGACGTCGTCACCACCGGCACACCGCCGGGCGTCGGCTCGGCGAAGAAACCGCCTGAGTACCTGAAGGCGGGCGATGAGTTGGTTTTGCGCGTCGAAGTCCTCGGTGAGCAGCGTTCGAAGGTCGTCCCCTTCAAGCTGTAGGAAAGACGGCGCCGGGCGCGAAGCCCGGCACCGCCGTAGTACCCTCGTCGTTCGTCAGTACGCCTGCTGCACCTTCGCCTTGTGCTGGTCGTAGCGCATGGTCTTGCGCGTGCGATCCCAGTCGCCGCCATCGAGGCTGTTTGCGGCCTCGCGGCTCTGGCGTTCCAAATCATTGAGTGCGCTGACCGAAGCTGACGGCGCTGGCGCGGCACCCGAGGTGAAGATGTCGCGCGAGCGCTTGATGTACTCGGCATTTTCCTCGAGAGCTTTGCGTGCGCCAGCGACGTCGCCCGCGTCGCGCAGCTCCACTGCCTTCTCGCTCTTCTCCGTGGCAATCTGCTGCGTCACCTGGCTCATCACCGGCTTGTTGACGCCCTCTTCGACCTCCTTGGCATTGGCCGAGAAGCGCACGCTGGGTTTGGCTTCGGCACGTGCCGGCGAACCGCCCTTGTCGAGATCGAGGTAGGTGACCGTCACGTCGGCGACTTCGGCGGCGCCTTCGCCGCGCCCTTCGGGCGCCTGCAGCTCGACCACGACGTAGCGCTCGTTGTCCGCGTGCAGCTGGTTGAGCTTCAGCGTGACCTTGTCGCCGTCGATGCTGCCGTCACGGCCGAGAATGCGCATCGGCTTGAAGCCGAGCTTGCACTCAATGATGATGTTGATGTCGCGCGCGAAAACCGACAGCGCGTCGCCGAACTCGCGGTCGAAGATCTCCGCAAGATCGCTTGGGCGCTCGACGAACACGTGGTTGCCGTCACTGGCCGCGGCGAGCCTCTGCATGAGGTCCTCGTTGTAATCGAGCCCGAGGCCGATGGTGCTGACCGAGATGCCCTTGGAGGCCAGCTTGCGGCCAAGCTCGGCCAGCTCGCCGGGGGTCGACGGGCCGACGTTGGCGAGGCCGTCGGACAGCAAGACGACGCGATTGATGTTGTTGTCGGAGAC
>DATBSP010000141.1:0-20349 GCA_036559705.1 Hyphomicrobium sp. | reverse complement strand
TCGAGATTGTGGACGTGGTTGTGCCCGCACGCGCGTGCGATCGTCTGCGCTTCCAGCGTCATCACCTTGAGGTAGTTGGCGAGGCGACGCCCGGCGAGCACCGGATCGAGGCGGCTCGCCAACTGCGGGTCCTGCGTCGTGATGCCGGCCGGATCGCGTCCCTCGTGCCAGTCGTCATAGGCGCCGGCCGTGGTGTGCAGCTTCTGGTATTCGCTCTCGAGGGCCGGGTCGTTGTCGCCGAGGGCGACGAGCGCCGCCGAGCCAACCGACACTGCGTCGGCGCCGAGCGCCAGGGCTTTGGCGACGTCGGCGCCATTGCGGATGCCGCCGGAGACGATGAGCTGCACCTTGCGGTGCATGCCGAGATCCTGCAGCGCCTGCACGGCCGGCCGGATGCAGGCGAGCGTCGGCTGCCCGACGTGCTCGATGAATACTTCCTGCGTTGCTGCCGTGCCGCCCTGCATGCCGTCGACGACGACGACGTCGGCGCCGGCCTTCACGGCGAGGGCGACGTCATAGTAGGGCCGGGCACCGCCGATCTTGATGTATATCGGCTTCTCCCAATCGGTGATCTCGCGTAATTCAATGATCTTGATCTCAAGGTCGTCGGGGCCTGTCCAATCGGGGTGCCGGCAGGCCGAGCGCTGGTCGATGCCCTTCGGCAGCGTGCGCATTTCGGCGACGCGGTCGGAGATCTTCTGGCCGAGCAGCATTCCGCCGCCACCGGGTTTGGCGCCCTGGCCGACCACAACCTCGATGGCGTCGGCCTTGCGCAGATCGTCGGGGTTCATGCCGTAGCGCGAGGGCAGATACTGGTAGACCAGGGTCTGCGACTGCCCGCGCTCTTCCGGCGTCATGCCGCCGTCGCCCGTCGTCGTCGACGTACCGGCAAGGGTCGCTCCACGACCGAGCGCTTCCTTGGCGTTGGCGGACAGAGAGCCAAAGCTCATGCCGGCGATGGTGATGGGGATCTTTAGCTCGATCGGCTTCTTGGCGTAGCGGGTGCCGAGCGTGACGGCCGTCGAACACTTCTCGCGGTAGCCTTCGAGGGGGTAACGCGACATGGAGGCGCCGAGGAACAACAGGTCGTCGAAATGCGGGACCTTGCGCTTGGCGCCGCCGCCGCGGATGTCGTAAATGCCGGTCGTCGCGGCGCGGCGGATCTCGGAGAGCGTGTAGTCATCGAAGACGGCGGACTTGCGCGGGGTCGTTGGCGGGTTGTGGTACGTCATCAGTAGGCGTCCGCGTTGTCGATGTTGAAATTATAGAGCTTGCGGGCCGAGCCGTAGCGGCGGAACTCCTTCGGCGTCACGCCGTTGAGCCCCGCCTTTTTCAGGAGGCCGGCGACCGCCTCGATGTGCTCGGCGCGCATTTCCTTTTCGATGCAGTCGGCGCCGAGGCTCTTGACCGAGCCGCGCACGAACAGCTTTGCCTCATAGATGCTGTCGCCGAGCGCGTCGCCGGCGTCGCCGAGCACAACCAGGTTGCCGGTCTGCGCCATGAACGCCGACATGTGGCCGATGTTGCCTTTGACGACGATGTCGATCCCTTTCATCGAGATGCCGCAGCGCGAGGAGGCGTTGCCTTCGACGACGAGCATGCCGCCGCGGCCCGTGGCGCCGGCATATTGGCTGACGTCGCCTTTGACGAGCACCTTGCCCGACATCATGTTCTCGGCGGCGCCTGGACCGGCTGAGCCATGCACGACGATGGTCGCCTGCTTGTTCATGCCGGCGCAGTAGTAGCCGACGGGCCCTCTCACCTCGATGTTGAGTGGCGCGTCGACGCCGACGGCGAGGGCGTGCTGACCTTTCGGGTTGAGAACTTCCCACTGCGTCTCGTTGGTGCCGGCAGTCTGCTTATGCAGCAGCTGGTTAAGCTCGCGCAACGAAGTGGTGGCGAGGTCGACGGTCCGCATTCGGCTCACCGCTCCCAGAAGTAGACGGTGGCGGGCTCGGGCTCCCAGACGCGCGCGTTGTCGACGCCGGGCAACCCGGCCAGCGCGCGAAACTCGGAGCCGAAGGCGACGTATTGGTCGGTCTCGGCCATGACCGCCGGCTTGCAGGCAATCGGATCGCGCAGCACCGCAAAGCCGTTCTTTGTGCCGACGACGAATGTGAAGAAGCCGTCGAGGTCATCGAGGCTCTTTTGCAGGGCCTCGCCAAGGTTCATGCCCTGATTCATGCGCCAGGTGATGTAGGCGGCGGCGACCTCGGTATCGTTCTCGGTCTCGAAGGTCATGCCGTCGTGGATGAGGTCGCGACGCAGGTTGTGGTGGTTCGACAACGAGCCGTTGTGCACGAGGCACTGGTCAGGACCGGTTGAGAACGGATGCGCGCCCATGGTGGTGACGGCGCTCTCGGTCGCCATGCGGGTATGGCCGATGGAGTGCGAGCCCTGCATCTTGGTGAGGTCGAACCGGCTCGCCACTTTGGTCGGGTAGCCGACCTCCTTGTAGATCTCGATGGCTTCGCCCGAGCTCATGATGCGCAGCTCCGGGTGGCCGCTGCGCAGGGCGTCGCGCGCCGCCGCCACTTTGTCGGCCGGCACAGTGAGCACGCCGTGCGTCGACTTGCGCTCGAGGCTGACGTCGGCGCCGATGGCCTTGGAGATCAATGCGGTGAGGCTTGCGAAATGGCGGTCAGGGTCGGGCGATTGAAGGGTGATCTTGGCCTTGCCTTTGTGGGTCGCGCCGTAGACGGCGAAGCCGGCTGAATCCGGCCCCCGCTCGCACATGGTCGAGAGCATGGATGAAGTGAGCTCACCCAGGCTTGGCTCGAGCTTGGCGTCCTTCAAGAACAGGCCGACGATGCCGCACATTTCCTATGGTCCCCACATGCTTAGTGCCGGCAAAACTTAACAGGCATGGAGAAATAGTTCAACTGGCGTGAATACTTTTTTCCCTAGAGGCAACATTCTGCCCATGGCGCCACTCCTCGTATCGGATGCGCGCGATGCGGTAGGCGTCGGGGATCGACAGGGCCCACACGAACAGACCGCCCGCCGAACGCCCGATGAAGGAGGTCTCGGGCGTCGTTGTGTGCCAGCACAAGAGGGCCAGCAGCAGCGAAAAGAAGGCAAAGCCGAGCCCGCGTTGCGGTGCGCCGACGGCGACGTGTCCGGCGCCCGGGGCAACAATTGCAAGGGCGAGAACGATGTACGGGTTGATGGGCCGCTTGGCGTTCATGCCGCGCGCGCCCGGCCGTGGGCGCCGGTGATGGTGCGTATGGCGTCCAGCTGATCGAGCACGCTGGCAAGGTCGCGCCGCGCCACGGTGGCGTCCTCGAAGACGCACTGGCGCAGCAACAGATGCTCGCCGCGCTTGCCTTCGCCCGCCTGGCGCACGATGCGTAGACCGCGATCGGTGATGGCGATTTCCTTAACGCGCGGATCGGCGAGGATTGTGCTCAGCGTCTCGGCAAGGTCGGCGAGCAAGGGCTCGGCGCCTTCATCGCCGCGGATCAGTACCTCGGCCGGCAAGCCGGCGGGTGTTTCCAGCCGGCGCGCAAAGCGCGAGGTGAGCGAATAGAATTCGGTGCCGGCAGGGCGCACGAGGACGGCAAGGCCCGGCAAGCCGGCATTGCGATCGAGCAGCGTCGTCGACAGCCAGAGCTGCGGCAGGCGGCGAATGGTCATCGTATCGGGAAGGAGGTCGACGCGCACTGCGCGCCCCTGATGGTGCCCGGAAAGGCGCGGGAAGCCGTCGGGCGCGTGGGAAAGCTCGGCCCGGTCGAGAGCTTTGACACAGCGATCGAGCAGTCCGCGCCGTGCCGTCTTGGCGGCGCGATGGTCGCGCACGGCGACATAGGTAATCGCTGCGACGCAGCCGGCAGCGAGGATGAGGGTCAAGGACATCGGTTCAATTGCTCACGCGCGACTTGAGTGCGGCAAGTGCAGGTGGCGATCCCCGCAGAGCCATTCGGGGATCGCCCGGGGAGGTACCGCGGACCGACACGGCCCGCGGCACAACACGATTGCGGCGTCAGTAGCCCAGGGGACGCGGCCAGGCCATCGTGAACTGGTCGCCGCGCTTCACGTACTTGTAGCGGTGGAACGCGAACCACGCCGAGACGATGATGTAGAACACCATCATCGCCACGAGCTGCGTGCCGTAGCCGAGGAACACCGCGAAGTAGGTGACCGAGCAGAGCAGCAGCAGCACGAATGCCGGCAGCGGGTGGAACGGATGCACGTACCCGCGGCGGATCGAGCCGAGCGGCCACTTCTTGCGGAACATGACCATGTTGAAGGACATGAAGGTGTAGCCGAGAAGGCCTGACAGGATCGAGAAAGTGATGACCTGATCGAGCGGCGCGCCGAGCGCGAAGATGAGCGCGACGGGGACGAGGAACACGATCGACCGAAACGGCGTCCGATAGACCGGGTGCACGGCACCGAACCACACCGGCAGATAGCGATCGCGACCCATCGAGAACCAGGCGCGCGAGGCATCGTTGATGCAGCCGTTGGCCGAGGCGAGCGTCGAGAAAATGGTGCCGACGAACAGGAACACCATCAGCCACAGCGAGCCGGTCAAGCGCGCCGCATCGAACAACGGCGTGATCGCCTGGCCCAGATACTCCCACGGCATCAGGCCGACGCAGATGTACCAGGTCATCGTCGCCGCCACGAGCAGCGTGATCATGCCTGTCATCGTGCCGAGGGGAAGCGCACGCGCCGGCGAGCGCACCTCCTCGGCGGCCTGGGTCGTTCCTTCGATGCCGAGGTAGAACCACAGGCCAAAGTGCAGCGCGGCTATGACGCCGAGCCAGCCGTATGGCAGTCCGGTGAGCAGCTCCGCCGGCTTCAGGACCTCGTCGGTCCACGGGCGAACGGCCGCGAACAGCACGACGATCGCAAGGCAGGCGATCGCGGTGATGACCAAGCTGAAGGTCAGCGTCGCGAACACGCCACGATAGTTGAGCCAGGCGAGGGCGACGATGGTGAGCACGATAAACGGCTTGTCATGCACGCCTTCGAACCCTGCCATGCCGCCGACCGTTTGCACGAGATAGCCGGCGGTGATGGCGTTGCCAGCTTCGAGCATGGTGTAGGCAAGGACAAGGAACAGGCCGACGTTGAAGGCCATGAGTGGGCCGACGATGTGCTTGGCCTGCGCGTACTGACCGCCGGCGGCGGCGACCGTCGAGGTCACCTCCGAGTCGATCATGGCAACGCAGGTGTAGAGCAGGCCTGCCGTCCAACAGGCGATGAGGGCGGCGAGCGCGCCGCCTTTGCCGACGGCGAAGTTCCAGCCCATGTACTCGCCAACGAGCACGATGCCGACGCCGAGCGCCCAGACGTGGCCCGGACCGAGCACGCGCAATAGCGAGACTTTCTCGCCGTGGATTGCTGTCGATTGAGTCACCGGTGCCCCCCTTGGTGCGGAGGATCGATCACGAGTACGTCCTCGATCTCGCCTTCTCTCGATGAGATCAGCGTGCTCTCCGAGTACTTAGCGTTGGTGCGGATCATGTCGAACAGCATCCACAGACCGAGCACGGCGGAGATGCCCCAGGCTGCGTATTCGAGCAGCTGGAAGTTATTGAGGTTTTCCATTGAAGCTCTCCGTTACCGGTCGAACCGCTCGGCGATGACGTCCTTGTATTCCTTCGCCGACAGGCGGAAGACGAATACGAAGTAGACGATCACCACGAGAGCTGTGACGATGAGTGCCGGTAGGCTGAAGGAGTAATCGAAGCGCGAGGCGATCATGTCGTGGGCCGTCTCGGGCGTGAAGCCGAGCTTCTCCCACTGCGCTTGCATGGTGGCGTTCTGTCCCATGCCCGCCCACGTCTTGTCGGCGAACTCGATCGCCGTCTTGCCGCCACCGGCGAGGCCGAAGTAGACCGGAGCGAACAGGCTGGCGACGACAAGGGCGAGGAGGAAAAGCGAATCGATCAGCTGACCGAACTTCGACTGCTCAGGAGGCTGATAAGGAGTTTTGGCCATGTGTCCCTCCCTCAGGCCGTGGCGCGCATGGCGTCGAGGTAGTGGAGGTCGAGGCCGTAGATGTGATCCTTGTCACCGGAGTAGTGCTGGACCATCGCTAGGATGGAGGCGGTGTTGAAGAGGAGAACGATGCCGCCGGATATGGCGAGTGCATACATGACCTCGGGCGTGCCGACGTACGGCAGGACCTTCCAGAAGACGAACGCATATGTCGCCCAGAGAGCGGCGACGGCGAATATTGCCCATCGCCGATCCCCCGCGTACATGTTTTGCACGCGTTGATCGCTAGTGCTCTTTTGCATTGAGCTCCCCTTGGCTGACCACAATTCCACCCGAGACATAGTTGCCTTAGAGGCAACTGATTTTTATATGCGGAAAATTCTGCGACGGGTTGACGCAAGTTGTCAAGCCGTTTAGCCCCTGCTTTTCCGCGGTCTTTGAGAATCAAGCCTATTAATTCCGCATCATGGTGATGCTTCAGGCGCTTGAACGATCGGAAATTTTCTTGCACTCTGGGAATGGATTGTGATGCCCGCCGCGCCGTTGCCCACGGCCTCGGAGGACGGATGAACCGATGCCTTTCGCCCTCCTGAAGTACGCGCTCGCCAGAGAGCACCCGGACGATCCCCACTTTCGCTGGACCTCCGAGCTCAAGTCCTCCTATGACGTGATCGTCATCGGCGCGGGCGGCCATGGTCTCGCCATCGCCTACTATCTCGCCGCCCGCCACGGCGTCAAAAATGTGTGCGTGCTCGACAAGGGGTGGCTCGCCGGCGGCAACACGGCGCGCAACACCACGATCATCCGCTCCAACTACCTGACGCCTGAGGGCGTCGAATTCTACAAAGAGTCTGTCGAGCTGTTCCGCGGACTATCGACCGAGCTCGACATCAATCTGATGTATTCGGAGCGCGGCCACTTCACGCTCGCCCACACCGACGCGGCAATGCGTACGGCGCGCTGGCGCGCCGAGGTCAATAAGCATCTGGGCGTTAGTTCGGAGGTGATCGGGCCGGACGAGGTCAAGCGGCTGTGCCCGACGATCAACATCGCCGACGATGTGCGCTATCCGATCCTCGGCGCTCTCTACCATCCGCCAGGGGCCATCGCGCGCCACGACGCGGTGGCCTGGGGTTACGCCAAGGAAGCCATCAAGCGCGGCGTCGAGGTGCACACCCAGACGGGCGTCAACAGGATCCTGATCGAGAACGGCCGTGCCGTCGGTGTTGAGACGAACCGCGGCGTCATCCGCGCCGGCAAGATCGTGCAGGCGGTGGCCGGTGCATCGAGCGAGGTGGCGCGCATGGCCGGCTTCCTTTTGCCGATCCGCACCATCCCGCTGCAGGCCTGCGTGTCGGAGCCGGTGAAGCCGATCCTCGACCAGATCATCGTGTCGGGCTCGCTGCACGTCTACATCTCGCAATCGGCGCGCGGCGAGATGGTGATGGGCGGCGCCGTCGATCCTTACGGGCTCTATTCCTCGCGCTCGACGCTCGACTTCAAGGAAAGTCTGATGGCGCACATTCTCGAGCTGTTCCCGTTCATGGGCGAGCTGAAGGTGTTGCGCCAGTGGGCCGGCATGGCCGACATGACGCCGGACTTCTCGCCGGTAATGGGGCTGACGTCGGTCAAGAACTACTACATAGACGCCGGGTGGGGTACGTGGGGCTTTAAGGCGACGCCCGTGTGCGGGGTCCGCATGGCCGAATGCATCGCCACCGACAAGCAGCCCGATCTGCTGAAGCCGTTCGCGCTCGATCGCTTTCGCAGCTTCGATCTCGTCGGCGAAAAGGGCGCAGCTGCGGTGGGGCATTAGTCGGGACACAAAGCGACAATGAAGATTTTGACGTGCCCGATCAACGGGCCGCGCAACATCACGGAGTTCGTGTGGGGGGGCGAGGTGAAAGAAATGCCCGATCCCGCCACGGCGAGCGACGAGCAATGGACCGAGTACCTGTTCCTCGATGCCAATGTTGCTGGCGAGATCTACGAATGGTGGCTGCACGCGCCGACCAACACCTGGTTCATCGCGCGCCGCAACACGCTCACTGACGACGTTCTCGAGACGATGACGGTCGACGCTTATTTTGCGCCCCGGGGCGGGAGCGGAGCATGAGCGCAGGCAGGGGGGTGGGCCGTCTCGAAGGGCCGGACTACGGCCTGCTGATCGACCGCAAGCGGCCATTGTCGTTCACGTTCGATGGCCGTCACTACGGTGGCTTTGCCGGCGACGTGATCGCCTCGGCGCTGTACGCGCAGGGACGCACGCTCTTGTCGCGCTCGTTCAAGTATCATCGCGCGCGCGGCGTCCTCACCATGTCCGGCCAGGACGCCAACACCATGGTGCAGGTCGGGACCGAGCCGAACGTGCGTGCCGACCAACACTCCGTCGCAGACGGCATGGCCGTGCAATCGATCAATCGCTTCGGATCGCTCGACTTCGATCTTTTCGCTGTCATGGGCCTGTTCGGCCGCTTTCTGCCGGTGGGCTTCTACTACAAGACGTTCTTCTGGCCGCGTGGGGTGTGGCAGCACGTTTTCGAGCGCCCAATCCGCATCATGGCGGGGCTTGGCACGCTGAAGCCTAGTGCCCCCCACAAGTACTACGACAAGGCATACCTGTTCGCCGACGTGCTCGTCGTCGGCGGGGGTCCCGCGGGGCTCGAGGCGGCGATCGCGGCGGCGGAAGCCGGCGCCGACACACTCCTTATCGACGACTGTCAGCAGCTTGGCGGCTCGCTGCTCTGCGGACGCGACGGCGGCGACCGCGCATCCGTAGTGGTGCGGCGCGCCAGCCTGGTGCAGCGCGCACGGGCAACGCCCAACCTGCGCATCATGACCGACACGGCCATCACCGGTATGTTCGCCGACAACTGGGCGTCGGCGGCGTGCGGCAACCGGTTCTACAAGATCCGCAGCAAGGAGACGGTGATCGCCACCGGCGCCTTCGATCAGCCGCTCGTCTTCCGCAACAACGACCGTCCCGGGATCATGTTCGCGGGCGCGGCGCAGCGCCTGATGCGCCTCTACGGCGTGAAACCGGGCTCACGGGCCGTCATCGCCACGGCGAACCGCTTCGGCTACGAGGCGGCGCTCGATCTGCTCGACGCCGGAGTTTCTGTCGCCGCCATCGTCGATCTCAATGCCACACCCGACGAGGCAGCAGCGGAAGCCGTAAGCGCGCGCGGCGTGCGCATTATTCCCGGCTCGACATTGGTCGACTCTAGAGGCCGCAAGCGCGTGTCGTCGGTGGCGGTGGGGCGCATCACCGGCGAGGGTAAGACGGCCAACGATCGCGAGTGGATTGACTGCAACCTCGTACTGATGAGCGTCGGCTTCTCGCCCGCGCTCAATCTCGCCAGCCATGCGGGCGCCAAGGTTGTCTACGACCCGACGATCAACATGCATCGCGCCACCGACTTGCCCGCGGGGATTTCACTTGCCGGCGCCGCGGCCGGCGTGTGGTCGCAGGCAGCCGTGGTCGGCGACAGCCGCAGTGTCGGTCGGTCCGCCGCTGCGCGCGCCCTTGGAAATGCATCAGAGCCGCGGGCGTCGGTAGTCGCCGATCCGGCCGCCTCGCGCGTCAATCACCCCTACCCGATCTTCACCGACCAGCGCGCGCACGACTTCATCGACTTCGACGAAGACCTGCAGTCGAGGGACATCGTCAACACGGTCAAGGACGGCTACGACGACATTCAGTTGGTGAAGCGGTATTCGACGGCCGGCCTCGGCCCCAGCCAGGGTCGCCACGCCAACCTCAACACCATTCGCGTCGTCGCGCGCGCCACCGGCAAGTCGATCGAATCCATCGGCACGACGACCTTCCGGCCGCCCTTGGTGCCGGAGAAGTTTGCGGCGCTCGCTGGACGCGGCTTCGAGCCAGTGCGCTTTACCGCCATGCATCACCGGCACATTGAAAGCGGCGCGCAGATGATGCTCGCCGGGCTATGGCTGCGGCCCGCCTACTACGGTCCCAAGGGCGATGCGACGCGCTCCATCGAGCGCGAGGTGCGTGCCGTGCGCCAAGGCGTCGGCATGATCGACGTGTCGACCCTGGGCGGCCTCGATGTGCGCGGGCCCGACGCCGCGGCGTTTATCGAGCGCATGTACACATGGGCCTATGAAAAGCAACAGATCGGTCGCGCCCGCTACGCCCTGATGACAGATCAGACGGGCGTCGTCATCGACGATGGTGTCGCCGCCCGCCTGCATGAGCGCCACTACTACGTGACGGCGACGACGGGAGCCATCGATCAGGTCTACCGGCAGATGACGTGGTTCAACGCGCAATGGAAGATGGATGTCGACATCGCCAACGTGACGTCGGCGCACGCGGGCATCAACCTGGCTGGTCCACAGGCGCGCGCGGTGATCGAGAAGCTCTCCAGCGACATCGATTTCTCGGCGTCGGCATTTCCCTACATGGCAGCGCGGGTGGGCCAGCTCGCCGGCATTCCGGTACGCATCCTGCGCGTCGGCTTTGTCGGCGAGCTCGGTTACGAGATTCACTGTCCTTCCAGCATGGGCGAAGCGTTGTGGGACCGCCTGATGCAGGCCGGCCAGCAGTTCGGCATCGTGCCGTTCGGCGTCGAGGCGCAGCGTATTCTGCGCCTGGAGAAGGGCCACATCATTGTCGGCCAGGACACCGACGGCCTGACGCATCCGGCCGAGGCCAATATGGAATGGGCGCTCGGCAAGAAGAAGTCATTCTATGTCGGCAAGCGCGCGATCGACATGCAGATGGCGAAGGGCGTGACGCGCAAGCTCGCCGGCTTCGCGCTGCTCGATACCGCGGCGCCATCGCCCAAGGAGTGCCACCTCGTCATTCGCGATGGCGACATCGCCGGCCGCGTCACCTCGGTCACGCGCTCGCCGACGTTGGGTAAGGTCGTCGGGCTCGCTTACTTACCGCCCGACCTCGCCGAGCCGGGCAAGCGCTTCGATATCCGCGTCGATGGCGGGCGCATGGTTGCGGCCGAGACGGTGGCGGTGCCGTTCTACGATCCTGAAAATAAGCGCCAAGAGATGTGACCAGGAGTTGTGAGCATGGCCGATACCATCGCTTATCTGCGCCGCTCTCCGCTATGCCGTCGGCTCGACGCCGCGGGCGCCGCGTGGCGCGACCTGGGCGATGCCGCCGTTGCCGAAAGCGTCGGCGCTGCCGCTACAGCCGGCGGCATCATTGTCGCCGATCTGTCGCCGCTGCCGCGCCTTGGCTTCAAAGGAAGGGGAACAATTGCTGCCGCACAGAGCCGCGGTATCGTTGTTGAACCGACGCCAAATCGCGCCTTCCGTCAGCCGGACGGCGGTCTATGTCTCGTTCTGGCGCCGGGCGAGATTATCCTGCTGTCCAATCTTGCCGGCGACGGTGAAAGGCTTGCACAACTCGAAACCAGGTGGCGCATCGAGGACGAGGAGCGCACCTATCCGGTGCCGCGCCGCGACAGCCACGCGTGGCTGGCGGTGGCGGGCGAGGCGAGCCCGGAGATGTTCGCCAAGCTGTGCGCCATCGATCTGCGGCCGGGCAAGTTTGCCGACCTCGCCATCGCACAAACGTCGATCGCGAAGATGTCAGCCATCCTGGTGCGCGCCGATATCGGGGCAAACCCTGTTTTCCACTTGCTTGTGGACAGTGCCGCCGCCGTATACTTCTGCGATTGTCTCCTCGATGCGGCAGACGAGTTCGGCGGACGCATCGTCGGCCTAGAGGCATTGCAGAAGCTCGCAGGCGGATGAAAAAGACCACGACCCGCGAAAAGAACCCGGCGAAAGCGCGGGTCACCGAAAGCCCTCTCGATGCGCTCAGCGAGCCGTTGCGCGGCTCGGGAGCCAACGCGAAGCCGGTTCCGGGGCGCGTTTCCCGGCACGTGACCGCAAAGAAAGCACCACTGGCTGGCGAGCAGGATCCGCACGCGCTGCAGGGCGCGCGTGACAACATGCTCGAGGTGGCCATCGGGCGCGAGGTGCGCGGCTTCCGCAACAAGCTGGGCATCACGGCGTCCGACCTCGCGCGCGCCGCCGATCTGTCGCTCGGCATGCTGTCGAAGATCGAGAACGGCGTGACCTCAGCGTCGCTCACCACGCTGCAGCGGCTGTCAAAAGCCTTGGGCGTTCCGGTGACATCGCTGTTCCGCCGCTTCGAGGAGCGACGCGACGCGGTGTTCGTGTCGGCCGGCCAGGGTCTTCTCATCGAGCGTCGCGGCACGCGGGCCGGGCACCAGTATCAACTGCTCGGACACACTGGCGGCCTGTCGGGCAGCGTCGTTGTCGAGCCGTACCTAATCACGCTGACGGAAGAGTCCGAGGTGTTTCCGCTGTTCCAGCACGGCGGCCACGAGCTTATCTTCGTCCTCGAGGGCGAGGTGGTGTACCGCCACGCCGACAAGCTCTATCCGATGAAACCCGGCGACAGTCTGTTTTTCGATGCCGACGCGCCGCACGGGCCGGAGGAGCTGGTGAAGCTGCCGATCCGTTTTCTGTCGGTGATCAGCTACTCGCGCGAGCTCCCCTAAGACGAGCGCTTGCCAACGGCAAAACGCGGAAATATCTGTTTCCCTCGGTGAAATTGCTTCGGTTTCTACGGGGAATTGATGCCGCGCGTCGCCATCTTCCAGCATGCTGCCAATTGTCATCCCGGAACGCTCGCCGGCCACCTGGCCGCCGACGGCATCACGCCGACGATCATCCAGCTCGACCGCGGCGATGCCATCCCCGATCTTACTCGCTTCGACATCCTCATGGTCATGGGCGGCCCGATGGACGTCTGGCAGGAAGATCAGTTCCCTTGGCTGAAAGAAGAGAAGGCGGCGATCCGTACCTGGGTGGCCGAGCATGACAAGCCGTTTCTCGGAGTCTGCCTCGGCCATCAGCTGCTGGCCGACGCGCTGGGCGGTGCCGTCGGGCCGGCAACGGTCGGCGAGATCAACCTGCTCGACATTGCGCTGAGCGACGCCGGGCGCGGACATCAGCTTTATGAGGGCTTCGGTGAAACCAAGCGCGGCGTGCAGTGGCACGGCTCCGAGGTAAAGGCGCTGCCGCACGGCGGTGTCTTGCTGGCTTCGACGGGCGCTGCCCGATTGCCGCGTTCGCTGTCGGCTCGTCGGCCTTCGGTCTGCAGTATCACGTCGAGGCCACTGACCAGTCGATCATCGATTGGTCGTCGGGGCCGCCGGGATCGGAGAAGCTGCGGCGGCTGCATCCGCCAGGTTTCGGCAGCAAGCTGCGCGCGCGCGTCAGCGATGGGTTTGCCGAACTGCTCGGCAACTCGCGCCGCCTCTACGACAACTTCATGCGCATCGCCGTAGAGCGTCTCGCCGCGTGAGCGTGATGGGGTGCCCCTCGTCCCCGCTCAGTCGCAGCGCCAGCCGTAGAGCCAGTCGTAGCGCCCCATCAGGCGCTGGGGCGGCATGTTACGCAGCACCAAATTGCGCGCCGCCGCCTGCGGTCCCGACAAGTGATATATGCGACCGTTGCGGCGCGAGGCACGGGCAACGCGCATGGCGCGCGGCCGTCGCCGCTGCTGATACCACTTGAACGCGGCAGCAACGTCGGTGAAACGGCGCATCGCGTCGGCCACCACCATCGCATCCTCCAGCGCCATGACGCCGCCCTGCGCCAGGAAAGGAAGCACGGGGTGCGCCGCATCGCCGAGCAGCGCGATTGGACCCCGCGTCCATTGGCGCGGCACGGGCAGCGTGTGCAGCGCCCACTGTCTCCAGGCACGCGCCTCGAGGATGAGCGCCTGCAGCGGCTCGGCACACGGTGGCATGTTCTGCTGCACCCACGAAGGCGACACGGGCGTACTCCAGTCGCCGGTGTCGTGCCGGTCATCGAGCACGACGACGACGGCAAGCTCGGCGCCGCCGGACACCGGGTAGTGCACGATGTGCGCATTCCTGAATAGCCAGATGGTCGTCTCCGGTCGGTGGAAATCCGCAGGCAGCTCATCAAGTGGGATGACACTGCGAACGGCACTCTTGCAGCAGAACTTAGGTGCCGGGCCACCGAACAGCAGCTTGCGCAGCGGCGACCAGATGCCGTCGGCGGCGATGAGGGCTTTGCCCGACCAGGCCTGGCCGTTCTCGGCGGCGACGGCGACGTGACCCGCATCGCTGGCAACTTCCGAGGTATCGAACCCCATCGATAGCGCGATGAGGGGCTCGGCACGCGAGGCGTGCAGCAGCGCGCTGTGCAGATCCTTGCGGTGGGCAACCCAATATGGGGCGCCGTGGCGCATAGCGATCCAGCGGCCGAGCGGCAGGCGGGCGAGCTCCGCGCCGCTGCGCCCGTCGCGCACGCGTAGCGCTTCCGGCACGCCGACGAGCGGGCGCAGCGCGTCAGCAACGCCGAGCCGGCGCAGGATACGCGTGCCGTTGGGGCCGATCTGAATGCCGGCGCCGTCCTCGTGAAATGCCGGGCGGCGCTCCAGCACGTGCGAGGCGATGCCGTGGCGCGCAAGCGCCAACGCTGTGGCGAGGCCGCCAATGCCGCCGCCGGCGATGAGCACTGGCCCGGGAGGGCGTTGGCGTGCCCGCGCCAGCGCCACCTCGGCGTTCTCGTTGGCCTGCGGATTGAGCTGCAACACGGTCATAAAATACTACGGCCGCTCGGCCGCGACGCGCTCGGCCTGCGAAGAGAGTTAAGCCTTAAGCGGCGTCCTCGGTGAGGCTGACGAGGCAGGCGGGCGGATCGCTCTCCTCGGCCGCGAGGCGAGGGTCGTAGATGTAGAGCGTCGAGCAATACGGGCAGAGGATCTGACCGTCGTCGCCCATGTCGAGGTAGACGTGCGGGTGGTCGAACGGCGGCCGTGCGCCCATGCAATTCAACTCGCGCACCCCGATGAAAATCTTCTCGACGCCCAGATCGTTGGCGAGGTGGGGAACGGGGCTGGAGGCCATTGAATTGCCCTGGAGTTTCTTTGCCGAAATGCCGGCCGATGCGCCCTCGACCATAGTCGCGCGTGGGTGCAAATGATAGTGGTTCACGCGCCTCAGCTGGGCGCCCGGGAGGCTTGAAGAGTGCACACGTTCAACTCCGACGGCGTCGACATCGCCTACATCGACGAGGGCTCCGGCGATCCGGTGCTGCTCATCCACGGCTTTGCCTCCAATGTGAATACGAACTGGGTCGACACCGGCTGGGTGAAAACGCTGACAGGTGCCGGCTACCGCGTCGTCGCCTATGACAACCGCGGGCATGGGCAGAGCGCCAAACTCTACGACCTCGAGGCCTACGGTGCGCCGATCATGGCGGAGGACGCGCGCCGGCTGCTCGACCACCTCGGTATCGCGCGCGCCCATATCATCGGCTACTCGATGGGCGCGCGTATCGCGGCGTTTCTTGCCATGGCGCATCCGGCACGCGTACGCAGCCTCGTCTTCGGCGGCCTCGGCCTCAACATGGTGCGTGGCGTGGCCGGCACCGGGCCGGTGGCGCACGCCCTCGAGGCGGCCAGCATCGACGAGGTGACCAATCCTACGGCACGGACTTTCCGCGCCTTCGCGGAGCAGACCAAGAGCGATTTGAAGGCGCTGGCCGCTTGCATCCGTTCATCGCGGGCACCGATTACGGCAGCGGCGCTGGGGACTTTGCGCTGTCCGGTGCTGATTGTCGTCGGCGAGAGGGATGTCATCGGCGGCTCGGCGGCCAAATTGGCCGAACTGATCCCCGGCGCTCGCGGGATTGAGCTCGCCGGCCGCGATCATATGAAGGCCGTCGGCGACAAGGGCTTTAAGGAGGCGGTCCTGGGCTTCTTCGCTGGCCAACGCTAAGCCGCTGCGGGCATTCGCGAAAATACGAGGCCCCGGCAGTCCGCCGCCAGGATCTCAAAAGACAAACGCGGGGTTGCCAAGAGATCAGCGGCCGACCAATGCCGGGGCCAAGACGCAGTACACTCTCGGGGATGCAGCGCATACGCATTACGGATTGGCCGCTGCCCGAGGGCCTGGAAAGTTCCAGACGTCCAACAGTTAGCAAGCTAACTGTGACAGGTCTGCATACGCCCGGAAAATCGCGACATTCCAGCTGTGGATAACTGGCGGGGTGCCGCTGTTCCGCCACCAGATCGCTGTTGCGCGCCGCAATCGAATCGCAAATGCGCCGGAATGGGCTGCTCTCTATGCACCTGGGAAAGATGGCAGATTCATAATCCGTTAGGGTTACCGCGGTTAGCGTCGGTCCATGCCATCCATCCGTGTCTGCGTAGTTCTTGGCATCTTTTGCAACCTGCTGCTGTCCGCGTGCGGCGGCGGCGACTATTTCGTGGCCAAGGAAGAGCCCTGGCGGGCAACCGAGGAGCGCGCCTGTCTCGCCTCCGGTGCCGTGCAGGAGAGCCCGTTCATCAAGACCAAGTTGTCGCTCGGCGGTCCGAACGTGTGCGGAGCCGAGCGGCCCTTCGAGCTGGCTGCCACCGATGGCGGCCGCGTCAGCCTGCGGCCGGCCGCGCTGCTCCGCTGCCCCATGATCCCGCAGGTCAATCACTGGGTCGCCACTGTGATCGACCCGGCGGCGCGGCGCGTCTACGGCGTCCCGTTGGTCGAACTGAAGATCGCCGCGTCCTATGCGTGCCGGCCCATGAACAACGTCTACGGGGCGCACCTCTCCGAGCACGGGCACGCCAACGCGCTCGACGTGTCGGCGTTCGTCCTCGCCGATGGTCGCAGCATCTCAGTCAAGAGGGGATGGCGCGGGGACAACCGCGATCGCGCCTTCCTGCAAGCGGTACACGACGGGGCGTGTCAGCAGTTCACGACGGTGCTGGGACCCGATTACGATTCCAACCACCACGATCACTTCCATGTCGATCTGGCGCGCCGCGGACCGGATGGCCTGCGCACCGTATGCAAGTGACGAGTTGCGAGCGAGGCGACGCTACTCAGTCGCCATCCTCATCGCAGGCGATGGGGAACTCGAGGTCTGTTTCCCAACACACGACGTCGGGCTGAATTCGCGCGAAGGCCGGCAGCGGGGTCGCTGTGGCGGCTAACGCCGCAAGCAGCAGCAAAGCTATGCGCATGCTATGTCTCCCCTTACCACGGGAAGTTGAATCTAGCGCTTTTCACTTGTCTCCACCAGCGCGTGCAAGGGCGGGCTCCCCTCTTCCCCTGCATTGGACGCCGATTTGCCCTGCCTGCGGGCGAAATAGCCCTGCGCCTCGGAGATGTCGGTCTTCGCCATATCATCGACCGAGCGCGTCCGCAGAGCCCGCATGCCTTCGACGTCGAGCTCGCCGAGCTTGATGTGCTGGGCATACTGCAGGGCAACGAGGCCCTGTCCGCTGGCAGCCCGCGCGTACTTGAAGACGTTGAATTCCATGATGTCGCTTTCGGGCGTCCAGGTGAGGAAGTCGATGATGGCCTCGCCCGTCGTCTCGTTCTCGATGATCGCGTAGTTGGCGTCCTTGTTCGTCTGCTTGACGATCTTGCCGAGCAGTTTCACGGCAGCAACCGGATCATCGCCCATCTCCGGATAGGCGTGGTAGGCGAAGAGCTTCGACCAGTCGTCGACGGTCTCGCCAGCCAATGTGAACTCGGCAACGCCATCGCCGGGGCGGCCGTCGGGCAGCGTCGCCTGCTCCTCGAAGTTGAGCGTGTAGTGCTCGCCGGCAAATTCGAGCGTCGGTACTTCGGCAACCGCCAGCGAGACCGAAGCGGCCAGGGCGGCGAGAGCGGCTAGCATGCGCATGGGCGCCCCCCTACCGTTTCAGGATCAGGACTGGGCGAGGTCGCGCTCGGAGACGACGCGGTCGAACGGCTCGGCGTCGCTGCGGATCTTGTAGAGGGTGGCGCCGTCACCGAGCTTCAAGAGCTGCTCGATCCGGTAAGACGCCTCGGGCGCCGCATAACCCGTTGCGAACCCGGTGAAATGCACGAAAGACCCGACGTCCAGCTCGCGGCGCGACATGCCTCACCCTCCATCCGCAGCGCGAGCCATGGCCCGCAGGGGAAAAGCGTAGGCGTGTGAGGCTGAAAATTGCGTATCCGCAGTTGCGATAAATGGATCGACATCGCCGGGCCCGATGGTCGCAAGCCCCTGGCGACCGGCCATCGCCGTAACTATTTGCGCGGTGCGGCGAACTCAAAGGCTCAATCGTTCGTTATCGCAGAACCGGTTATTTCGGTCCGTCCCGCGCCCTAAGCCACGCTCCCGGCGATCAATTTTCGCCTCCCTCACAGCCAGAGGCTCTCGTGCTTTCAATGCTTCCGGTCGATGCGATCGCCCCTCCCGAAGCCGAGCTGCGCCTTCCCGACCTGCACGACCGCCTGCGCTCGAGCCGGCAGCTGTCGCTGACGCTAGCGGCGCCTCTGAGCGATGAGGACCAGACCGTGCAGCCGATGGACGATGCCAGCCCGACCAAGTGGCATCTGGCGCATACGACCTGGTTCTATGAGTCCTTCATCCTCAGGCCGAACCTGCCGGACTACCGCCAGTTCTCGGCAGACTTCGAGTACTGCTTCAACTCCTACTACGAGAGCAAAGGCGAGCGGCAGCCGCGCGGCCGCCGCGGCCTGCTGACTCGGCCGTCAGCTGGCGAGGTGCGCGAATATCGCGCCCACGTCGACGAGGCGCTGGCGCGGCTGTTCTCGCAAGGCTTCGTCAGTGAGGGACCTGATCCGCTCGCCGCACTGCTCGAGCTCGGCATCAATCACGAGCAGCAGCATCAGGAGCTGTTGCTGACCGACATCCTCAGCCTGTTCGCCGCCAATCCGCTGCGCCCCGCCTATCGCCAGCCGCTGCCGAAAGCCGAGCCTGTCGCGGGGCTGGCCGAGGCGCAGTTCATCGCTTTCGACGGCGGCATCCGCGCCATCGGCTGCGACGGCGCCGGCTTTTCCTACGACAACGAAGGGCCGCGCCACGAGGTGCTGCTCTATCCCTATCGCCTCGCCAACCGCTGCGTCACCAACAGCGACTGGCTCGCCTTCATTGAAGCCGGCGGCTACCGCGAGCCGCTCCTCTGGCTCGCCGACGGCTGGGCCACGGTGCAGGCCCAGGGCTGGAACGCACCGGGCTACTGGGAAGAGCGCGATGGGGCCTGGCAGCAGATGACGCTGGAAGGTTTGCTGCCCGTCGATCCACGCGCCCCCGTCACGCACATCAGCTACTACGAGGCAAATGCCTACGCCCATTGGGCGGGAAAGCGGCTTCCCACCGAGTTCGAATGGGAGGCGGCAAGTGCCGGTTATCCGCTCGCCGGCAACGATCTGACGACGAACGCCTTGCGTCAACGTCCCGCGCCGCTAACCGGAAACGGCCGCCTCGCGCAGATGTTCGGCGACGTGTGGGAATGGACTTCCAGCGCCTATCTGCCGTACCCGGGCTATCGCCCGGCGCCCGGCGCCGTCGGCGAGTACAACGGCAAGTTTATGGTCAGTCAGAACGTTCTGCGCGGCGGCTCGTGCGCGACGCCTCCCGGTCACATCCGCGCCACCTACCGCAACTTCTTCTTCCCGCATCAGCGCTGGCAGTTCACCGGCCTGCGTCTCGCCGAGGACGCCGCATGACCAGCGAAGCGGAGCGCGGCGCCGTCGCGTCGGAGTTTATCTCGGAGGCGCACCGCGAATTCGCGTGGGAAACGCGCGATGATGTCGCGACGAGCGCGCCGAGCGAGTTCGCCGACGCATTGATTGTCGGACTGTCGGCGCGGCGGAAGTCGATCCCGTGCCGCTTCTTCTATGATGCCCAGGGCAGCGCGCTGTTCGAGCGCATCACCGAGCTGCCGGAGTACTATCCGACGCGCACCGAGACTGAGATCTTGCGCGCTCACGCGGCCGACACGGCGGCGCTGGCGGCGCCGGATACGGTGCTGATCGAGTTCGGCTCCGGCTCGAGCACCAAGACCGAGCTGCTGCTCGCCGAAATGCGCGATCTATATGCCTATGTGCCGATCGATATCAGCGGCGCGGCGTTGGACGAGGCACAGGCTCGCATTGAGACGCACTTCCCGGAGTTGACGGTGCTGCCGGTGCGGGGCGACTTCTCGTGCCCGCTGACGTTGTCGCCCGACATCGCCGCGCACCCGCGCCTCGGCTTCTTCCCCGGCTCGACCATCGGCAATCTGACCGAGGGTGAAGCTGTCCAACTTCTCACCAACATGCGCCGCATCCTCGGCGATGACGGCAAGCTGATCATCGGCGCCGACCTCAGGAAGGATGTGCGCCGGCTGCTCGCCGCCTACGACGATGCGGCGGGGGTCACGGCCGCCTTCAACCTCAATCTCCTGCGCCGCGCCAATCGCGAGCTCGGCGCCGACTTTGATATTGCCGGCTTCGCGCACCTCGCCACCTACGACGTCCGCCATGGGCGCATCGACATGCACCTCGTCAGCCGCGCCGAGCAGAGCGCCACCGTGCTCGGCCGCAGATTCCGCTTCAAGGCGGGCGAGCGCATCCACACCGA